>NZ_QOUX01000034.1 GCF_004116265.1 Anaerobacillus alkaliphilus
ATTGAATAAAATCTAGTGGCGATAGCGAAGAGGTCACACTCGTTCCCATGCCGAACACGATCGTTAAGCTCTTCAGCGCCGATGGTAGTTGGGGGTTTCCCCCTGTGAGAGTAGGACGTTGCTAGGTGACAACAAAACACATCCCCAGTGGATGTGTTTTTTGTGTTTTAAATATATTAATTTAAAACAACTTACTTCGTGTCTGTGCTCCTGCGTCTACGAGCTATGCTCCGAAGTGTGTTTCCTCGTCGCAAAGCTGCATGAAGGTTATTCAATGAAAGTAACTCACGATGTGAATGAGGTCAGTAGCTTCGTTGCTAGGTAACTAAAAAAACACATCCCATGTGGATGTGTTTTTTGTGTGCAATTGAGGAGTATTAAATTTTATAGGACATATGTTCCATTATTTCCTCCAAAAACGCTATTTTTGAAATTTCGCGGCCATCAGTTCCGTTAGTTACTTAAAATTGCCTCAAAAATGACGGTTTGAGGCAAAATAAGAGATCGTCCGCGAAACTCAAAATTCATGCTTTTTTCACGAAATAACGGAACTGGTGTCCGATAGAACTGAAGGGCTTGCTCGTACTGGGAACGGTGGCCCCATTCTGCTAGTCCACACAATAGTAAATACTCACCGCAGCGTATCTCTATCCACTCTCACATGCCTATTATCTTCCTAAAGAAACGTTCCATTTCAAATCAGTACAACGGATTCAACATTCCACAATCTCACCTAATGATCAACGACACATAGTATGGAACCTTTTGTTTGGTGACCTCAAGAAACTCTGTAATAAAAGGCAAATCATTTGAAGGGTAGTTATGAAACAACTCTCCCCACCAGTCAGTTTCATATCTGCAAATCATACTTAGGTTATATAAAATTAAGTAATGGACAAGTAGTTCTGGCAAAAAGAAAAAACCATCACGTTTTCGTGGTAAATAGTATTGCTTTTTGGTTAAATCAAACTGTAGCGGTGAACATGTTAATGGTTTTAATTGTCTATTTAGCTCTAAAAATAGCTTGCTTTCTTCTTCACGGCTATTTAGAACCTTTAGCTTGGTGTGCTCCTCTAGATAGTTAGTAAATGCCTCTGACGAGATATTTAAGTCGTCTAAGATGGTATTAGTTAGCGAATACTCCTGTCCACTACTAATATTTAATGGATAAGCAACCTTCTCATCATATAGGTGAAGAAAGGATGGGTGAAGCTCTGGAATTCGCTTTAACAAATTGCCCATTTTGAATTTTTCACCTTCTAACCCACTTAACCCAAATATTTTTCCTGAAAAATGCGTAATAAGTCCATTCTTTTGTATTTTAACTTCATCAGATAAAAACTCGTATTGTACTTTTTTACGTTTTCTTGTAGAAGCCCCATGGGCTAAAACTTGTGTAGTTTCGGGATAATTTGGATCGACTGTTAGAATTGCAGCTTTCATAAGCTGTACCATTCCATAGAAAAGCAGAACAGGTTGTAACTCGTATGGTGCTGAAATAGATTGGTCGTAATATTTTTTTGCATGTTCTAAGTAATAGATAAGCGTATAGCTATTTTGGAATGAAAGTTTTTCTCCATCGGAAAGATCACTATATTTCTTACTTAAAAATCTTTGAGTATGATCTGCTGAGTAAAATGTTCGAAAGTATTTCCAAGGGTCATGTGTGTACATAATTTTAGTAACCTCTTTTAGTAATAAAATGTTTGAATAATCGGATATATTTTCTGTTCTTGACAGTAGTTTGTCCAATTGATAAGCTACTAATAATATTTTTAAGAGTATATCGTGAGAGGATGAGGTTTGGATGTGGGATAACAAATTTGTAAAAGAAGGTTTGACATTTGACGATGTATTATTAATTCCAGCTAGATCAGAAGTACTACCTAAGGATGTATCAGTTCATACAACTCTATCAAAAACTCTAAAGTTAAATATTCCAATTATTAGTGCCGGAATGGATACTGTAACCGAAGCAAAAATGGCTATAGCTATCGCTAGAGAAGGTGGTCTAGGGATTATTCATAAAAATATGTCTATTGATGCGCAAGCTGAAGAGGTAGACCGTGTAAAGAGATCTGAAAGTGGAGTAATTACCAACCCATTCTATTTAACCCCAGATGCCAAAGTTTCTGATGCAGAGCAGTTAATGGCAAAATACCGCATTTCTGGAGTTCCTATCGTTGATGAAGACATGAAATTAGTAGGAATTCTAACAAACCGTGACCTTCGCTTTATTGATGATTATTCAATTACAATTGACTCAGTTATGACGAAAGAAGAATTAGTAACCGCACCTGTAGGAACTACCTTAAGAGATGCGGAAAAAATTCTTCAAAAACATAAAATTGAAAAACTGCCACTTGTAGATGACAATGGGGTCCTAAAAGGGCTAATAACTATTAAGGATATTGAAAAAGTAATTCAATTTCCTAATTCGGCAAAAGATCAACAAGGACGTTTAATCGTTGGAGCTGCAGTTGGTGTAACAGTTGATACAATGGAACGTGTACAAGCGTTAGTAGAAGCTGGCGTGGATGTAATCGTATTAGATACAGCTCATGGCCACTCTAAAGGCGTTCTAGACAAAGTAAGGGAAGTAAGGGATGCATACCCTGAATTAAATATTATTGCTGGTAACGTAGCAACTGCACAAGCTACAAAAGACTTGATTGAAGCAGGTGCAAACATTATCAAAGTTGGTATTGGTCCTGGTTCTATTTGTACAACTCGTATTATTGCTGGTATCGGTGTTCCACAAATTACTGCTGTTTATGATTGTGCAAATGAAGCTAAAAAACATGATATTCCAGTAATTGCTGATGGTGGAATTAAATATTCAGGTGATGTTGTAAAAGCTCTTGCAGCAGGCGGCCATGCAGTTATGCTTGGAAGTCTACTTGCCGGTGTATCTGAGAGTCCTGGTGACCGTGAAATCTACCAAGGAAGACAATTTAAGGTATACCGTGGTATGGGTTCATTAGGAGCCATGGAAAAAGGAAGTAAAGATCGTTATTTCCAAGAAAATAACCAAAAGCTAGTTCCAGAAGGAATCGAAGGCCGAGTCCCTTATAAAGGGCCCCTTAACGACACAATTCATCAGCTAGTTGGTGGTATTCGTGCAGGTATGGGGTACTGTGGTACAAAAACGTTACAAGATCTTCGTGAAAATGGTCAATTCATTAGAATTACAAATGCAGGTCTTAAAGAAAGTCACCCGCATGATGTTCAAATCACAAAAGAAGCACCAAATTACTCACTTTAAGAAGAATATTTCCAATAGACAGGGATCGTACCTGTCTATTTTTTTTTAGCCAGTTATGTTAAAATTACGTTTATGAGGTTTGGAGAGGAGATTACAATGAATAAAAAAATAAGAAAATATTTTGTTGTTAGTTTTTTAAGTATTTTATTGTTAATGTCAACATTTAGCTTTCCTGCACAGACAAAAGCAAACTTTGATACGAATGCCTATAATAGTATTTTATTAGACGCAGAGACAGGAAAGATTTTATATCAAAAAAATATTGATGTACTCTTACCGATTGCCAGTATGTCCAAGATGATGAGTGAGTATCTTGTATTAGAAGCGATCAATACAGGTAAAATTAGATGGGACCAAACTGTCCCAATCAGTACAGAAGTAGCAGCAGTATCTCATAATACAAGTCTATCAAATGTACATCTTAGAATTGATGAACAGTATACAGTAAAAGAGCTATATGAATCTGTAGCTATTTACTCAGCAAACGGTGCAACAATGGCGCTTGCAGAACTAATTTCTGGTTCATACGGACAATTTGTTAAATTGATGAACGATAAAGCAGCGGAGCTTGGTATGGGTCTTGAAGGTCAGGATTTCCGTTTTATTAATTCAACAGGGTTACCTAATAAATACGTACCAGAGTCTATGCGTTACGGTGGCACTTCAGAAATTGACGAAAATACAATGACTGCAAGGGCTACTGCAACACTAGCATATCAGTTAATTAAGAATTATCCAGAAGTATTAGACACTGCAAGTATTCCAAGGAAAGTTTTTAAAGAAGGAACATCTGACCAAATCCGTATGGACAATTGGAATTGGATGCTACCAGAATTAGTTTATGGCTTTCAATATACGGACGGATTAAAAACAGGCTTCACAAATGCAGCTGGATATTGTTTTACTGGAACTGCTATTAAAGATGGTCAGCGTGTAATTACAGTTGTGATGAAGACGGAATCTCCACAACAACGTTTCGATGAAACGAAAAGATTAATGGACTATGGCTTTAATAATTTTTCCAAACAGCAATTAATTCCATCAGGTTTTCAGTTAGAAGGGTTTGAAACATTACCGGTTTCTAAGGGAAAAGAACGAGAAGTGGCAATTTCTACAGCTGAGCCTTTATCAGTTATGATGCGTAATGGTGAAGAAGACCTTTATTCTTTAGAGTTACTTTTAGATGAGAGTTTATTTGATGAAGAGGGTAAACTAATTGCACCAATTGAAAAGGGGCAGGTTGTCGGAACAATGGTCGTTAACTATAACGGTGATATTAATCATGAATTCATTGTTTCTGAAGCTCAGTTTACTGAGATGGTAGAAGTAGTATTGAATGAAACAGTCGAAAAAGCGGGCTGGTTCTCACTAACAATGAGAGCTATTGGAGGATTTTTCTCTGGGATTTGGTCAAGTGTAGCCAATGGCGTTAAAGGAATTTTTTCTTAATTAATAAAAAAATGTAGAATGGGTGTAAACTGGCTATATCACTCATTCTACACTGTTTATTTTACATTTTTTGTTTGTAAGTGTTAAAATAAATGAAATTGGTTAGGATAGCCATTGCATTTACTTGATAGTTTTGAAAAATAAAGTACAATATACATAGTAAAGCAATAGATATACTTACGATACATATTTGATAGGAGGAATTACATATGGTTCAAACAGGTACAGATCGCGTAAAGCGTGGAATGGCTGAAATGCAAAAAGGTGGCGTAATAATGGATGTTATTAACGCTGAACAAGCAAAGATTGCCGAAGAAGCGGGTGCAGTTGCTGTCATGGCTCTTGAGAGAGTTCCTTCAGATATTCGCGCAGCTGGTGGAGTTTCTCGTATGGCTGACCCTACGATTGTCGAAGATGTAATGAATGCTGTATCAATTCCAGTAATGGCTAAATGTCGTATTGGACACATTGTAGAAGCTAGGATTTTAGAAGCAATGGGTGTTGACTACATTGATGAGAGTGAAGTTTTAACTCCTGCTGATGAAGTATATCATTTGTATAAGCGTGATTTTACTGTTCCATTCGTATGTGGTGCACGTGATATTGGTGAAGCAGCACGTCGTATCGGTGAAGGGGCTTCAATGATCCGTACAAAAGGTGAACCAGGTACTGGAAATATCGTTGAAGCAGTAAGACATATGCGTATGATTCAAGCACAAATCCGTAAAATTCTTACAATGTCTACAGATGAGTTAATGACTGAAGCGAAAAATACAGGTGCCCCATTTGAAGTTTTACTTCAAATTAAAGAAACTGGTAAATTCCCAGTAGTTAACTTTGCTGCAGGTGGAGTTGCAACACCAGCTGATGCAGCACTAATGATGCAGTTAGGTGCTGATGGTGTATTCGTTGGTTCTGGTATCTTTAAATCAGACAACCCACAAAAATTCGCTCGTGCAATCGTTGAAGCTACAACGCACTTCGAAGATTACGAACTAATTGCAAACCTATCTAAAGGACTTGGATCACCAATGAAGGGAATTGAAATTTCAAGTTTAAACCCTTCAGAGCGTATGCAAGAACGTGGATGGTAACATATTAATTCGGCCATAAACTGGTGGTTAAGGCTTTCATGTAAAGGAGCATCATAATGGTTAAAATAGGAGTACTTGCCCTGCAAGGTGCTGTGCGTGAACATGTTAACTCTTTACAGTCACCTGGTGTAGAAGTTATTGTGGTTAAAAAACTAGAACAACTTAACGATTTAGATGGCCTCGTTTTGCCTGGTGGCGAAAGTACAGCTATGCGGAGGCTTATCGATAAATATGGTTTTTTTGAGCCTTTGAAAGATTTTGCGAAGGCTGGCAAACCTATGTTCGGTACATGCGCAGGATTAATCTTAATGGCAAAAAAACTTGTAGGACAACAAGAAGGTCATTTAGAAGTCATTGATATGGAAGTAGAGCGTAATGCTTTTGGAAGGCAACGTGAGAGCTTTGAAGCTGAATTAATGGTCAAAGGAATTGCTGAAGATATTAATGCAGTATTCATTCGTGCTCCTCTAATTAAGTCTGTTGGAGAAGATGTTGAAATCCTATCAAAATACAATGGAGAGATTGTAGCAGTAAGACAAGGTCAATTCATAGCTTGCTCGTTTCATCCAGAGTTGACTAATGATGTGCGCTTTCATCAATATTTTGTTGAAATTGTCACTGAGACAAAAACGAAATGTTTAAATGTATAGGATAAGGTAAATATAAGATTATATATTCCACATACAATGAAGGGAAATAGTAACATAATGTACTTTTTTAGAGAGTCGATGGTTGGTGCAAATCGATAAAGTGCCTATGTGAATCCATCCCTGAGTAGATTACTGAACAAAGGAAATTTCTTTCATTAGGTAGTTCCGGCTCATCTTCCGTTATTAAGATGCTAAGAGGTAAGATAAAGCCGAACGGCTTTATCTTACAACTAGGGTGGCAACGCGGGTTAACTCTCGTCCCTTTTTTGGGACGGGAGTTTTTTAATTGGCTTTTTTGGCAAAGTTTGTTGCTTTCGTAAAAATCCCAAAAGCCGGATTTTTACACAAAATCCTTAGAATTTACAACTAATTTAGTAAGTATTGCTCTTTTCTTACAAAATTTATTGGCTGATATCTTCATCTATGGTATTTTCCGATTATTTTAGGGTAAAAAGCAAAAATGTTTACGAAAAGAGCCTTTATATTTTATTAAAATTGAGGAGGATAAAAATATGTTAGATGTAAAATTATTAAGAGCTAATTTTGGTGAAGTAAAAGAAAAGCTAGAAAATCGTGGCGAGAAAATTGCTGATTTAGACCGCTTTGGTGATCTTGACCAACGAAGAAGGGACCTAATCGTAGAAGGCGAGCAATTAAAAAGCAGGCGCAACACTGTATCTCAAGAGGTAGCCCAGTTAAAACGAGAAAAACAAGATGCTGATCACTTAATTAAAGAAATGAAGGAAGTATCAGATAGAGTCAAGGAACTAGATGATGAGTTACGTACAGTAGAAACGCAATTAGATGCTATATTATTAACAATTCCAAACATCCCTCACGAAAGTGTACCAGTAGGTCTTACAGAGGAAGAGAACGTTGAAGTAAGAACTTGGGGTGATATTCCAAAGTTTTCTTTCGAAGCAAAGCCACATTGGGACTTAGGAACAAACTTAAACATTTTAGACTTTGAGAGAGCTTCAAAAGTAACTGGAAGCCGCTTTGTCTTTTATAAAGGAAAAGGAGCAAGGTTAGAGCGTGCCTTAATAAACTTTATGATGGATCTTCACCAAGATCAACATGGTTATGAAGAAGTACTACCACCTTACCTAGTTAATCGTGCGAGTATGACGGGTACGGGTCAGCTTCCTAAGTTTGAAGAAGATGCGTTTAAAATAAGAGAAGAAGATTACTTTTTAGTTCCTACAGCTGAAGTTCCAGTAACAAATTTACACCGAGACGAAATTCTTGATGGTGATCAACTTCCAATAGCCTATACAGCCTATAGTGCAAATTTTCGTTCTGAGGCGGGTTCTGCTGGTAGAGATACAAGAGGGTTAATCCGTCAACACCAGTTCAATAAAGTTGAACTAGTTCGTTTTGTACGTCCAGAGGATTCTTATGAGCAACTTGAATTGTTAACTGGTCATGCAGAAAAAGTGCTTCAGTTATTAAAACTTCCATACCGTGTGTTAAGCATGTGTACAGGTGATTTAGGGTTTACAGCAGCTAAAAAATATGACATTGAGGTTTGGATTCCAAGTTATGAAACGTACCGTGAAATTTCTTCTTGTAGTAATTTTGAGGATTTTCAAGCAAGACGTGCCAATATTCGCTTCAGAAGAGAAGCTAAAGGTAAGACAGAATATGTTCATACATTAAATGGATCTGGTCTTGCTGTTGGTAGAACTGTAGCAGCAATCTTAGAGAACTACCAACAAGAAGATGGTAGTGTTATCGTACCGGAAGCGTTAGTTCCATATATGGGTGGTATTACAATTATTAAATAAATATTACAAAACCGTGACTTTTTTATAGCACGGTTTTCTTTTGTGTGATATTGTTTATTCATACAAAAATTCCAAAAAAAGGGTGGTAAGATGCTAGCGAGAAAAATACTCAAGTCTTTTTTTATGTACATGGTAGTCATGATGCTTATTGTTTTAATTGTTTTTTTTCCTAGACAGTTGGATGTAACACTAGTTGAAGGAGTCATGCAATTTGATTATTCTTTCTCATGGATTAATTACTATGAAAATTTAAAGCAATTTTTTACCTATGCATTTGAAAATAAGAGTTTAGGAGTTGTGCAAGGGTGGATGACGGTAGAACAGACATTGGGGTTCTTCTTACCACAAAGTTTAAAAGTAATTTTTGCAGCCTTCGTTATTAGCATTTTTATTGGAATTTATAAAGGTATCTTTGATTATAAACAAACAAACAGAAGAACAAGCTTTCTTGGTAATGGTACGACATTTATGATTCAAGCTATTCCCGACTTCTTTTTAATTATCCTTACAATATTAGTGGTTATAACGTTCTTCCCTTTTATCCCTATTTTTAGCCAAGGTGAATGGTACAGCTTTATAATACCTTCTATTATCGTTTCAATTTATCCAACATTATATATTGCTAGAATTACCTCAACATTAATAAGTAATGAGGATGGAATGCAATATATACAAGTTGCTAAGGCAAAAGGGTTAACAAACAGAATGGTTTTGTATAGGCACATGTTACGGAATTGCTACGGCACGATTTTGTCTCACTGCTCTTCAGTCATGCTTTTAATCATATCGAACTTATTAATGGTTGAATACTTATTAGGCTATAAGGGGGCAGCATATCGACTATTTGAAGCCTTGTCTCACTCTACTGTTATTGTTGTTGGTCAGCGCCATAACTTTGAAGGAGAACTTATTATTGGCATTTCCTTCTGTTTCTTAGTTATTGTACTTTTAAGTAGAATCATTAGTGAACTGGCTAGTAGTTATCTTGATCCAAGGAGAAAAGAATCGATATGATAAAACAAAAATCATTCATCGTTGGAATTATAATGCTCTTATTTTTAATTGTAGTAATGGTAGCCGGTCCCCATATGCCATTTGTAGATAAAGAAATTAAAGAGGAAACGTTACGAATGGAGAATGGATTTTCTCGTGCTCCATTTCCACCATCTCTTACACAACCGTTTGAACCATTTGGAACAGATATGTTAGGAAGAGATCTATTTTCAATAATTGTCCTAGGAACAACAGAAACTATATTCTTAGTTTTTTTTATTACTGTTATTCGGTATTGTATCGCAATCCCATTAGCTTTTGCTTCAATAAAACAAAAAGGCCCTTTTTTTTGGATTTTAAATAGCTGGAATAATGTTTTTTCCGCCATACCAACAATTTTTTCAGCAATCATCCTTATGAACTTGCCTTTCTTTATGTTTACACAACACCGTGCGATTATCGTCATTGTAATCCTTGCATTAATAGAAGTAGGAAGAGTAGGTTATATAATTCAACAAGAAGGTTTTCTCGTATCTAACGAACTATACGTTCAAGCGGGAATTACAGTTGGTAATAAACCACGCCACCTTTATATGAACTATTATCTTCCTGCATTATTACCTTCTATCTGTACCAACTTTTTTATGGATCTAGGTAGAGTCTTGCTACTTATTGGTCAACTAGGTTTATTTAGTATCTTTATAGAACAAAGCTGGATACAATTAAGTGCAGCATCGGGGGAGTTACAGAATATAAGTTACAACTGGGCATCAATCCTCGGTGAAACGCGAACTACAATTAGAAAAGCGCCTTGGATTACATTATTCCCAGCACTTGCGATAACATTTGCAATTCTTTGCTTTTATTTCATTGGTGAAGGATTACGAGCTCATTTTACAAGAAAACAAGGAGTTTAGATTTAATTGAATATAAGAAAAATTCAGAAAGTAACTTGTGTATTTATTCAACATGCACAAGTTACTTTTTTATATATAGTAGCAGTTGGACTGTACACAATTCACGATTATGAATATTTATACTTTTAAGTAGGGTGCCTTAAATGTAGTTATGTAATATATGGAATTATTACAGTGGTGTTACATAAACTTTAAATGTAACCGTATTATTACATGGGTAGGTATAAAAAGTTAGCGCATTGTTACAATTGTATCTTTAAGTAATACCTAAACATTTAACTCAATGTAATATTTATACAAGTATTTGCAAGAGGTATTGTTTTTCTAATATAAACATTTGTTTATTCTATAAAAATGTAAGTAAGTAAATCTTCCGTGCTAAATGAAGTTTAAAAGTAAATTGTTAGAATAATTCTATGATTAATGAAGCTTAAAATAAAAATTCTGAATTTATTGTAATTTTGTTGACACATGATTAAAGGTAGTGTAATATTCAGAATATAATAAATTATTATTTCTAAAAAATTGTTTTTAGAAAATTGACTTTTTTGTGAAAATTATTTATATTTAAAAAGGTTAATAGTTTTATAGGATAATAGTAAAGGTGGTGAGTAGCAACTAGATGTCTACCTTATTAGAAGTTAAAAATTTGAAAACTCACTTTTTTTCAAAAGATAAAGTTTTTCCAGTAGTAGATGGATTAGATTTTAAAGTGAAAAAAGGGGAAACGTTAGCCATCGTTGGTGAGTCTGGATCAGGGAAGAGCATCACATCTCTTTCAATCATGGGTCTTGTTCCTAAACCAGGTGGAAAAATTGTTGAAGGTGAAATTGTTTTCGATGGAACCGATTTAGTAAAGTTAAGTGAAAATGAGATGTACAAAGTTCGTGGAAATGACATAGCAATGATTTTCCAAGAACCAATGTCATCACTTAATCCAGTTTTAACGATTGGTGAACAAATCACAGAAGTATTAATTTACCATAAGAAGATTACAAAAAAAGAGGCGCGAGAAAGAGCAGTAGAGTTGCTGAAAATTGTCGGCTTTGCCAGAGCTGAGGAAATCCTCGATGACTATCCTCACCGACTATCCGGAGGGATGAGACAAAGAGTAATGATTGCCATGGCCATGAGTTGTGATCCGAAGCTACTAATTGCTGATGAGCCAACAACAGCTTTAGACGTAACCGTTCAAGCCCAAATCTTAGAGTTGATGAAGGAATTATCAAAGAAATTTAGTTCATCAATTATCTTAATTACTCATGACTTAGGAGTAGTTGCTGAGTTAGCAGATAGAGTGTTAGTCATGTATGCAGGTCAAGTAGTTGAAGAGTCTGAGATTGTTGAACTTTTTGATAGACCGCTACATCCTTATACACAAGGTTTGCTTAATTCTGTACCTAAGATAGATGAGGATCAAGAAAGATTGACATCTATTGGTGGAAATGTTCCTTCTCCAGATAACTTCCCAAAAGGCTGTCGTTTTTCTACACGTTGCACCCATGTCATGGAAAAGTGTTTAGAAAAGCAACCAGACTTAGTCGAAGTTTATCCAGGCCGCAAGTCACGTTGTTTCTTGCATGAGGAAGGAGTTAACTAAAGATGTCTACAGTCACTGTTGAAACTAGTCGAGTTGAAACACAAGCTAAAGTCTCTGATATATTACTAGAAGTTAAAGGTTTGAAGAAGTACTTCCCTATTAAATCCGGTATCTTACAAAAGACAGTTGGTCATGTAAAGGCCGTTGATGATGTTAGTTTCTTTATAAAAAAAGGAGAAACATTTGGTTTAGTAGGAGAGTCAGGCTGTGGGAAATCAACCACGGGTAGATCGATTATCCGTCTTTATGAGCCAACCGCTGGAGAAATTCTTTTCCAAGGTGAAAATATTGCCAACATACCAGAAAAGGGACTAAGGCCTTATCGTAAAGATATTCAAATGGTATTCCAAGATCCTTATTCTTCTTTAAATCCAAGGAAGACTGTGGGAACCATTTTGGAAGAACCTTTCCGTGTCCACAACCTTTATTCAAAAAAAGAAAGAAAAGATAGGGTGGAACATCTCTTAGAGAAAGTTGGTTTAAATCCAACATTAAGAGATCGGTATCCTCATGAATTTTCAGGTGGTCAGCGTCAACGGATTGGAATAGCCCGAGCGTTAACGTTAAATCCGAAGTTAATAATTGGTGATGAACCAGTTTCAGCCTTAGATGTATCTATTCAGTCACAAGTTCTAAATATTATGGATGATCTCCAAAAAGAATTTGGTTTGACATACTTATTTATTGCCCATGATTTAGCTGTTGTTAAGCATATATCCGATCGCATCGGTGTTATGTATCTCGGTCGAATGATGGAAGTAACTGATAAACATACATTATATCGAAATCCACTTCATCCTTATACACAAGCGTTACTATCTGCGATACCAAAATCGCATCCAAGTGAAGTGAAGCGTGAAAGAATTATTTTAAAAGGTGATGTTCCTAGCCCGGCAAATCCGCCAGCAGGCTGTGTATTCCATACACGTTGTCCGCAAGCGATGGACCATTGCAAGCAAGCCGTACCTATGTTGAAAGAGTTAGAGCCTGGTCATTTTGTCGCTTGCCACTTATACGAGTAATTATAACTGGCAAGGGAAGAGACCAACTCTACATTAAATATTCAAAATATTCCGAAGGGGGAAAAGAAATTGAAAAAGAAACTGTTAATTCTGTTAAGTTTAGTATTCATGCTATCTGTTTTCTTAGTAGCATGCGGAGGCAAAGAATCTTCTACTCCAGCACCTGCTGAAACACCGAAAGCTGAAGAACCAAAGAAAGAGGATCCAAAAGAAGAACCAAAAGATGAAGGCCCTGTACAAGGTGGAAGTGTTGTATTAGGTTCTTCTGGAGAGCCTGTTACTTTTAACGGTAACTACTCTGCTGACTCTGCATCATCTGACGTAATTGACTTATTATTTGCTGGTCTAGTTCGTTCTAACGAAAATTTAGAAATCATTCCTCATATCGCTGTAGATTACCCAGAGGTATCTGAAGATGGTTTAGAATGGATTTACACTTTACATCAAGGTGTTAAATTCCATGATGGCACAGAATTAACTGCTGAAGATGTTGAATTTACTTATAACATCTTTAAAAACCCAGACTACACTGGTCCGCGTGCAGGAAGTTTCTCTAACGTAGAAACTATCGAAGCAATTGAAAAGTATAAAGTTAAGTTTACATTATCTCAAGCTGATGCTCGCTTCCCAACATTAGCTGGTTATGGTATCTTACCAAAGCACATCCTAGCTGATGTTCCAGTTGGTGACTTAGGTGAATACCAAGAGTTTAACCAAAAGAACCCAATCGGTGCTGGTCCATTTAAGTTTGTAAGCTGGACTCCAGGACAAAACTTAGTAGTAGAAGCTTTTGATGACTACTTCGAAGGTCGTCCTTACCTTGATCGCGTAACATTCCGTTTCGCTTCTGACTCAAATGCTCTAGTATTATTAATGCAAACTGGCGACATCGACTGGATGATTGCTCCTCCAGCTGAGTTAGCTACTATCGAAACATTTAACCATGCTAGAATTTCTAACACATTAGCTTTACGTTATGACTATATTGGATGGAACTTACAAAATCCATTATTCGAAGATGTAAAAGTTCGACAAGCATTAACACATGCAATTGACCGTCAAGAAATCGTTGACACAATCATGGAAGGAAATGCAACAGTTGCTCACGCTCCAGTATCACCACTTAGCTGGGCTTACAATGACAATGTTCCTAAATTTGACTTTGACCCAGAAAAAGCAAAATCTTTATTAGCTGAAGCTGGTTGGGAGCCAGGTGCAGATGGAGTTCTTCAAAAAGACGGGAAGAAATTCTCATTCACAATTCTTTCTAACGATGGAAACGTAGTTCGTCGTGACATCGGAATTATCGTACAACAATACCTAGGTCAAATCGGTATTGAAGTTAAAGCAGAGCAAATGGAGTGGGGCGCATTCTTAGACAAAATCAACCCTCCTAACTATGATTTCGACGCTGTAGTATTAGCTTGGGGCTTAGGTCTTGATCCAGATCCAAGTGCAATCTGGAGCTCAAAAGAAATCGAAAATGGTTTAAATAATATCAGCTACCGTAACGCTCGCGTTGACGAAATCGCTGAGACTAACACTCAAATTTTAGATCAAGCAGAGCGTGCAAAAGCTCTTGCTGAAGTATGGCAAATCTTAGCTGAAGAGCAACCATACACTTACATGTACTACCCACAACAATTCGTAGCATTAAACAAAAAAGTTCAAGGCTTTACTCATCACCCACGTGCTAACATGTACCGTGTAAACGAGTGGTGGATCGATAACAACTAATAAGCTTGCAAGGACAAGGGGGACAATTGTCCCCCTTGTTTCATGTGAAAATATGGTAAAAAGTATTCTCAAAAACAAAATGTCATTTTGTTCGTGCGACGATTAATTGCAGGAGCAATTGAAGTACTTAGCCTCCTGCGATTACTCGTCGCAATTTGTTAAGTAGAAATTTGACGAAAAAATTGGCAGCTAGCCAACTATTATTAATTTTCAGTAAGGAGGTAATTATATGACGACTTATCTCATCCGTCGCTTAGTAATGATGATTCCTATTCTTTTTGGAATTTCGGTAATCTCCTTTGCGATCATGTATGCGGCGCCAGGGAAACCAGCTGTTATGAACTTAGACCCAGAAATTTCCGTTGAAGACCGTGAAAAACAAATGGAAAAATTAGGATTAAATGACCCGCCTCATATTCAGTATATTAATTGGATGGGTAATGTACTAACTGGAGATTTAGGTACTTCATTTACGAAAAAACAACCAGTAAAGGATATGATCCTAGATCGGTTACCAAATACGTTAATTCTCATGGTCTTTTCTACTATTCTAGCAATCATTATTTCTATACCTTTTGGTGTACTTTCAGCTACCAAACAATACTCAAAACTTGATTACAGTGTAACGATTACCGCATTCTTAGGACTAGCAACTCCTAACTTCTGGTTAGGTCTGATGCTTATTATGTTGTTCTCTGTTCAGTTAGGTTGGACGCCTGTAGGTGGGGTTTCAACACTTGGTGCTGATTTTAGTTTACTAGATCGACTTCACCACTTAATTTTACCTGCAATTGTATTAGCTACTGCAGATATGGCTGGTTTAACACGATACACACGTACAAGTATGTTAGAAGTTATTAATCAAGATTACATTCGTACAGCACGAGCGAAAGGCTTCCGTGAGCGTACAGTAATCTATAAACATGGTTTACGTAATGGACTTATACCTATCATTACTATCTTTGGTTTAATGCTACCTGGCTTTATTGGAGGATCAGTAATCGTTGAATCATTATTTAGTTGGCCTGGTATTGGTAAGCTCTTTATCGACGCTACCTTCGAAAGGGATTATCCAGTAATTATGGCTATCACAATGTTTGGAGCCGTGCTAACAGTTATTGGTAACTTAATTGCTGATATCCTTTACGCAGTTATGGATCCAAGGATCGAGTACTAGGAGGTGGGCATATGGGAAAACCAGAAACGAATTTACCTAAAAAAGTGAAACAGAAAGCAATTGAACAAACGTTTGGTGAAAGGCGTTCCTTATTATCAATCATCGTTGCGAAATTCCTTCAAAATAAATTAGCCGTTTTCGGATTAGTTTTACTAGTTTTTATTGTTGGTAGTGCACTTTTAGCACCATGGATTGCTCCACATGATCCTGACTTTCAAAATTTAAGAAATCGCTTGGCACAGCCAAGTGCAGAGTTCTTATTAGGAACCGACCACTTAGGTAGAGATATTTTTAGCCGTCTATTATTTGGTGGAAGAGTTTCATTGTTCGTAGGTTTCGTATCAATGGTTGGTGCAGTAACAATTGGAACAACAGTTGGTGCGGTTGCTGGTTACTTCGGAGGTTTAGTAGATGCATTTCTAATGCGTTTAGTCGATGTAATCATCTCTTTCCCGAATATTTTCTTACTAATTACGCTAGTCGCAGTTCTTGAACCGAGTATCGATAAGCTAATTATTGTCTTTGCATTACTTAGTTGGACAGGGACCGCCCGTTTGGTACGTGGAGAGTTCTTAACTTTAAAGAAACGTGAATTTGTACTGGCAGCTAGAACAATTGGCATGTCGAACACGAGAATTATCTTTGGACAGATCTTACCGAGTGCCTTTGGTCCTGTTATTGTAGCAGCTACACTTGCAGTTGGTAGCTTTATTCTAGCAGAGTCTGCTCTAAGTTTCTTAGGTCTAGGAGTTCAGCCTCCTACTTCAACTTGGGGGAACATGCTTACGTATTCTCAGAGTGTTACCATTTTTAGAACTGCATGGTGGTATCCAACATTCCCAGGTGTGATGATCTTACTCACTGTTTTGTCCTTCAACTTTGTTGGTGATGGACTGCGGGATGCACTAGATCCAAGAGTAGTTGAAAAATAAGTAAAATCAAAGGTTAGCCTCCGGGCTAATCTTTTTTTTGGGCTTTTTTTGTAAACAGTTTTGCTTTTTTACTCTGAAGTATTCGGAAAAATAATTTAGATGAATATATAAGCCAACAAATTAAGTAAGAAAAGAGCAATACTTACTAAATTAGTGAGCAATTCTAAGTATTTTGTGTGAAAATTCGGTTTTTTAGATTTTAAGAAGGCAACAAACTTTGTGAAAACAGCCTTTTTTTATGGAAAGCTTGTCCTATTAATTGACTTTTCAGACTATTATTTCTGGTTACGTAGTTTTTTAATATAATTTTGAATATTTAAAAAACAAATGGATAAAAAAGTAAAATTCAGACATTTGTATGTTTGGAATGTACATACACTCCGAACCGTTGGTATAAAAGCATTTTTAACTGATTTTGATATGTCTGGAAGATACAGTAATATTATTGACACATTTTTCAATTTAATGTAATATTCAGAGAGTGAGAAAAATTGTTATTTTCAAAAAACTTTATACATAATCAAAT
Organism: Anaerobacillus alkaliphilus; assembly: GCF_004116265.1. Taxonomy (NCBI): domain Bacteria; kingdom Bacillati; phylum Bacillota; class Bacilli; order Caryophanales; family Bacillaceae; genus Anaerobacillus; species Anaerobacillus alkaliphilus. The sequence goes on from NZ_QOUX01000034.1 coordinate 17,150, forward strand.
AGTCGTTAACCAAGTTAGGGCTGTGGATACGCTAGCTCTACCAAAAATAAATCTATTTCAAGGGGGAAATACGAGATGAAAAAATCACTAGTAACACTTTTTAGCATGATTTTGTTGTTATCTATGTTTTTAGTAGCTTGTGGCGGTGAAGAAACAACTACTGAAACAAATGATGACACATCTGCTCCAACTGAGACTAATGATGGTTCAACGGATGCTACTCCAAGTGGTGAGCCGAAACAAGGAGGCAACTTAGTCTTAGGAACTTCAGGTGAGCCTGTACTTTTTAATTCGCTTTATCACCAAGATTCAGCAAGTGCTGATGTGACAGATTTAGTTTTCGCAGGTTTAATGAGAACAAACGAAAATCTTGAGGTTGTTCCGAGTATTGCTGTTGATTTTCCTGAAATTTCTGAGGATGGATTAGAATGGACATATACTATGCGTGAAGGTGTTCTATTCCACGATGGTCAAGAGGTTACTGCAGAAGACGTAGCTTTCACCTACAACATCTTCTTACATGAAGATTACACTGGACCTCGTGCTGGAAGTTTTACTGCGTTGGATAAGGTAGAAGCTATTAATGATTACCAAGTAAAATACACATTAAATGAAGCGGATGCACGCTTTTCGACATTAATGGGTTATGGAATTTTACCTAAACATATTTTAGGCGATATCCCTATTGGGGACTTAGAAGAATACCGTGAATTTAATATTGATCAACCAATTGGCGCGGGTCCGTTTAAATTTGTTAGCTGGACTCCAGGGCAAAATTTAGTAGTAGAAGCTTTTGATGAGTACTTTGAAGGTCGTCCATATCTTGATAGAGTAACATTCCGTTTCGCATCTGATGCGAATGCGTTAGTTTTATTACTTGAAACTGGTGATATTGATCATATGATCGTTCCAACAACGGAATTAGCTACGGTTCAATCTTATGACCACGTAACAGTTTCTGACGTATTAGCTTTACGTTATGACTACATTGGGTGGAATTTAGATCGCCCATTATTCCAGGATGTTCGTGTCCGTCAAGCTTTAACATTAGCGATTGATCGTCAAGAGATTGTTGATACGATCATGGAAGGGAATGCAACAGTAGCACACGCTCCAGTGTCTCCTTTAAGTTGGGCATATAATGACAATGTTCCTAGATTTGATTATGATCCAGAAAGAGCAAAACAATTGTTAGCTGAGGCTGGCTGGGAACCAGGTCCAGACGGAATATTACAAAAAGATGGAGAACGTTTCTCTTTCACAATCCTTTCTAATAGTGGTAACGTTGTTCGTCGTGACATCGGAATTATCGCTCAACAATACTATAGTCAGATCGGAATTGAAGTGAAAGCAGAACAAATGGAGTGGGGAGCTTTTCTAGAAAAGATTAATCCTCCTAACTTTGACTTTGATGCAGTTGTATTAGCTTGGGGCTTAGCTCTTGATCCTGATCCAAGTGCAATCTGGCATTCAAAAGAAATTGAAAATGGCCTTAACAGAAGTGCGTATCGAAATGACCGCGTTGATGAAATTTCAGATATCAACACAACAATTCTAGACCAAGCTGAACGTGCTGCAGCACTAGCTGAGGTTTGGGAAATCTTAGCGGAAGAACAACCATACACTTACTTATTCTACCCTCAACAGTTCGTAGCAATGTCTAACGATTTAAAAGGGTTTACGCATCATCCTCGTGTAGATATGTATCGTGTAAATGAATGGTGGTTAGATCGTTAGGTTGTATTTTTGAAGATATAGGGGACAATTTGTCCCCTTGTTCTTTCTATAATTTTGTGACGGGTGAATATAGCATGCAAATGCTGTGTTTAGCCGCCACAAAGTTACAGATTAAATAGTAAAGGTAACACTTGTAATAGTTAACGCTTTAATTAAATAATAATTCTGATAATTATATATAAATAAATGCTTTTTCGGAATAATTAAAACAATTACCCGAGTGTAGAAAAATATACAACCTTACTTAGATATTGTTACTTTTAATACATATAAATCGCAACAATAGTGAATAAATTCAAAGGAATTTTTATTTTCTAAAAAATACTGTAATATTATTGACACAATTTCCAAGCTGGTGTAATATTCAGTATGTAAGAAAAATTACTATATTCAAAAAATTATCTGCGTTAAATTATTAGAAAATTAACTCTCTTTAAATACTTTTCAAAAGCAGAGTTACTGGATTGATAGATTGATTGAATTAGGTGGTGAATGGAAGCAATGTCTACGTTATTAGAAGTAAAGAATTTAAAGACTCACTTTTTTGCGAAGAATAAAGTACTTCCTGTAGTTGACGGGTTAGACTTTACGGTAAAAAAAGGAGAGACGTTAGCTATCGTTGGTGAATCAGGATCTGGAAAGAGTATTACCTCTTTATCAATTATGGGTCTTGTGCCAAAGCCGGGTGGAAAAACAGTTGCTGGAGAGATCATTTTCGATGGAACTGATTTGCTATCCTTGAGTGATAATGAAATGTTTAAAGTTCGTGGAAATGACATTGCAATGATCTTCCAAGAGCCGATGTCATCGTTAAATCCAGTTTTAACGATTGGAGAACAAATCACTGAAGTCTTAATTTATCACAAAAAGATTTCGAAAAAAGAAGCAAGAGATAAAGCAATCGAATTACTAAAAATTGTTGGTTTTGCTCGAGCAGAAGAGATCTTAGATGATTATCCTCACCGTTTATCAGGTGGAATGAGACAAAGGGTTATGATCGCCATGGCGATGAGTTGCGATCCGAAGTTATTAATTGCTGACGAGCCAACAACTGCATTAGATGTTACAGTGCAGGCGCAAATCCTAGAGTTAATGAAGGAATTATCAAAGAAGTTTAGTTCTTCTATTATATTAATTACTCATGACTTAGGAGTAGTTGCTGAGCTAGCCGATCGAGTTTTAGTTATGTACGCTGGTCAAGTAGTGGAAGAATCGACAATCATTGAATTATTTGATAATCCGTTACACCCTTATACACAAGGTTTACTAAACTCTGTTCCAAAGATTGATGAAGAACAAGAGCGTTTATCTTCAATTGGTGGAAATGTTCCTTCTCCGGACAACTTCCCGAAAGGTTGTCGTTTCTCGACACGCTGTACACATGTTATGGCAAAATGTTTAGAAAGCCAGCCAGAACTTCTTGAAGTATATCCAGGTCGCAAGTCACGTTGTTTCTTGCATGAGGAAGGAGATATCTAACAATGAGTAATGTAACATTAGAAACTAGCAAAAGTACCTCAATAGATACGAAGTCAGATATATTACTAGAAGTAAAGGGATTAAAGAAGTATTTCCCAATCAAGTCAGGAATTCTTCAGAAAACTGTTGGACATGTCAAAGCTGTTGATGATGTAAGTTTCTTCATTAAGAAGGGAGAAACGTTTGGACTTGTAGGAGAGTCTGGATGTGGAAAATCAACAACGGGGAGAACGATCATTCGTTTGTATGAGCCAACAGAAGGAGAGATCCTCTTTGATGGTCAAGATATTTCTGGTTTAAAAGAAAGTCAACTAAAGCCTTATCGTAAAGATATCCAAATGGTATTCCAGGATCCTTATTCTTCATTAAATCCAAGAAAAACTGTTGGAACGATCTTAGAAGAGCCTTTCCGGGTTCATAATCTATATACGAAAGCTGAAAGAAAAGATAGAGTTGAACATTTATTAGACCGTGTTGGCTTAAACCCAACACTACGTGACAGGTATCCGCATGAATTTTCAGGTGGACAACGCCAGCGTATTGGAATTGCCCGCGCGCTAACATTGAATCCGAAACTAATTATCGGTGATGAGCCAGTCTCAGCACTGGATGTATCGATCCAGTCACAAGTATTAAACATTATGGATGACCTGCAAAAAGAATTTGGATTAACGTACCTTTTCATTGCCCATGACTTAGCGGTTGTAAAGCATATTTCTGATCGTATTGGGGTAATGTACTTAGGGAGAATGATGGAAGTAACGGATAAAAAGACGTTATATAGTAATCCGCTTCACCCATATACGCAAGCGCTCCTTTCAGCGATACCAAAATCGCATCCTAGCGAGGTTAAGCGCGAACGTATTATCTTAAAAGGTGACGTTCCAAGTCCATCAAATCCACCTAAGGGCTGTGTATTTCATACACGCTGTCCGCAGGCAATGGATCATTGTAAAGAAGCTGTACCTATGTTAAAAGAGTTAGAGCCTGGTCACTTTGTTGCTTGCCATCTATACAATTAGTTTATTGGTAAGAAGAAAGAAATCGACTCTATACTAAATTATAAAAAAATCCTAAGGGGGAAATACAAATGAAAATGAAGAAGTCATTATTAACACTTCTAAGCATGATTTTAATGTTATCTTTGTTTTTAGTAGCTTGTGGCGGCGGTAATGACACAACTACTGAAACTGGAGACTCAGCAGCTCCAACTGAAACAACAGACACTACTGAAGAAGCTCCAACTGGAGAGCCAGTACAAGGTGGAAGCATTGTATTAGGTGCTTCTGGTGAGCCTGTAATGTTTAACGATTACTATAACCAAGACTCAGCTAGTGCTGATGTTACTGATTTAGTATTCGCTGGTTTAATGCGTTCTAACGAAAATCTTGAAATGGTACCTGCTATCGCTGTAGATTTCCCAGAGATCTCTGAAGATGGTCTAGTTTGGACTTATAAACTACGTGAAGGTGTTCTGTTCCATGACGGTACTGAATTAACTGCTGATGACGTAGTATTCTCATTCAATATTCCTATCCACCCAGACTATACTGGTCCTCGTGGAAGCACGTTTGCTCAACTTGAAAAAGTTGAAGCTTTAGACAAGTACACTGTACAATTCACTTTATCTGAGCCAGATGCACAATGGGCAATCACTGCTGGGTACTCAATCTTACCTAAGCATTTATTGGAAGATGTTGCTATCGCTGATTTAGAAGATTACAGATCGTTTAATATTGAAAATCCAATTGGTGCTGGTCCATTCAAATTTGTTAGCTGGACTCCAGGACAAAACTTAGTAGTAGAAGCTTTTGATGAGTATTTTGAAGGTCGTCCGTACCTTGACAAAATCACTTGGCGTTTTGCTGCTGATGCTAACGCATTAGTACTTTTACTTCAAACTGGTGATGTAGACCACATCGTTGCGCCTGCTTCTGAGCTTGCAACAATTGAAACGTTTAACCATGTAAAACTTTCTTCAACTTTAGCTTTACGTTATGACTATATTGGGTGGAACTTACAAAACCCATTATTCCAAGATACAAAAGTTCGTCAAGCTTTAACACATGCAATTGATCGTGAAGAAATTACTGAAACAATTTTAGAAGGACGTGCACAAGTAGCACATGCTCCTGTATCTCCACTTAGCTGGGCATACAATGACAATGTTCCTAAATTTGAATTCAACCCTGAAAAAGCAAAAGAATTATTAGCTGAAGCTGGCTGGGAGCCAGGTGCAGACGGAATTCTTCAAAAAGATGGACAAAAATTCTCATTTACAATTCTTTCAAACGATGGAAACACAACTCGTCGTGATATCGGTATTATCGTTCAACAATACCTAGGACAAATTGGTATTGAAGTGAAACCAGAACAAATGGAGTGGGGCGCATTCTTAGACAAAATCAACCCTCCAAACTATGATTTCGATGCTGTAGTATTAGCTTGGGGCTTAGCTCTTGATCCAGATCCAACTGCAATCTGGCACTCAAAAGAAATCGCTCAAGGTTTAAACAACATTAGCTTCTCAAATGCAGAAGTAGATGCAATTTCTGATGCAAACAGAAAGATCCTTGATCAAACTGAGCGTGCTAAGGAACTTGCGAAAGTATGGGAAATCCTAGCTGAAGAGCAACCATACACGTACCTATACTATCCACAACAACATCTTGCAATGAACAACAAAATTCAAGGATTTACTCACCATCCTCGTGTAACATTCTACCGTGTTAACGAATGGTGGATTGACAACAACTAATTGTCAAAGAGTTAAGGATAAGAGGGGACGTTTGTCCCCTCATTCCTTATACTTTTTAAAGGCTATAACCTTAGTGTTTGGTTATGGATTTTATAAAGTATAAGAAAAACGAAGGCGCTCGCTTTTAAACTTGGCGACAAGCCAAGTTTTTCTTTTAAATAATTCGTAAGGGAGTAGAAAAAATGACGACGTACTTAATTCGCCGACTAGTAATGATGATTCCTATTCTTTTTGGGATCTCAGTGATCTCCTTTGCCATTATGTATGCGGCACCAGGGAAACCAGCTGTAATGAACTTGGATCCGGACATCTCTGTGGAAGACCGTGAAAGACAAATGGAGAAGTTAGGTCTAAATGATCCACCACATGTGCAATATCTTAATTGGATGGGGAATGTTGTAAAAGGAGATTTTGGAACTTCTTTTACAAAGAAACAACCTGTTAAAGACATGATTTTAGACAGACTACCAAACACGTTAATCTTAATGATCTTTTCTACTATTCTAGCAGTTATTATTTCAATTCCTTTTGGTGTACTTTCAGCTACAAAGCAATATTCAAAACTAGATTACGGTGTAACGATTACATCATTTTTAGGATTAGCGAGTCCTAACTTTTGGATAGGACTAATGTTAATTATGTTATTCTCGGTTCAACTTGGTTGGACGCCAGTTGGTGGTGTATCCACATTAGGGGCAGACTTTAGTATACTAGATCGTCTTCATCACTTGATTTTACCTGCAATAGTACTTGCAACTGCTGATATGGCTGGTTTAACGCGATATACACGTTCGAGTATGTTAGAGGTTATCAATCAAGATTATATTCGTACTGCGAGAGCAAAAGGGTTTCGTGAACGTACGGTAATTTATAAGCATGGCTTGCGTAATGGACTAATCCCTATTATTACAATATTTGGTTTAATGCTTCCTGGTTTTATTGGTGGTTCTGTTATCGTTGAATCGTTATTTAGTTGGCCTGGAATTGGAAAGTTATTTATTGATGCAACATTTGAAAGGGACTATCCTGTTATTATGGCGATCACAATGTTTGGTGCTGTACTGACAGTCCTTGGGAACTTAATTGCAGATATTCTTTATGCAGTTCTAGATCCAAGGATCGAGTACTAGGAGGTGCGCTATTATGGCTAAACCAGAATTACAACCACTAAATGAGAAGAAGCGTATTGAACAAACGTTTGGTGAAAGACGCTCACTTCTATCTATTATTATTTCGAAATTCTTACAAAATAAACTAGCTGTTTTTGGATTAATAATGCTAGCTATTATCGTTGGAAGTGCATTATTAGCACCGTGGATTGCACCACATGATCCTGATTTTCAGAATTTGAGAAATCGATTGGCACAACCGAGTGCAGAGTTCTTATTAGGAACAGATCACTTAGGGAGAGATATTTTTAGCCGTCTATTATTTGGTGGTAGAGTATCATTGTTCGTAGGATTTGTTTCGATGGTTGGAGCTGTGACAATTGGAACAACAGTTGGGGCAGTTGCTGGGTACTTTGGTGGATTAGTTGATGCGTTCTTAATGCGTTTAGTTGATATTATCATCTCTTTCCCTAATATCTTCTTATTAATTACGCTAGTCGCAGTTCTTGAACCAAGTATCGATAAACTAATTATTGTCTTTGCATTACTTAGTTGGACTGGAACAGCACGTTTAGTACGTGGAGAGTTCTTAACTTTAAAGAAACGTGAGTTTGTACTGGCCGCTAGAACAATTGGCATGTCGAACACAAGAATTATCTTTGGACAGATCTTACCGAGTGCGTTTGGTCCTGTTATCGTAGCAGCAACACTTGCAGTTGGTAGTTTTATCCTAGCAGAGTCTGCTCTAAGTTTCTTAGGTTTAGGAGTTCAGCCTCCTACTTCAACTTGGGGTAACATGCTTACGTATTCCCAAAGTGTTACTATTTTTAGAACTGCATGGTGGTACCCAACGTTCCCTGGTGTAATGATTTTACTTACAGTATTATCATTCAACTTTGTTGGTGATGGGTTACGTGATGCGTTAGATCCGCGTGTTACTGAAAAATAAATAATAGAAAAAAGCTTACTGAATGAATTCAGTAAGCTTTTTTCTTGTTTATATATTTGTCAATTAAGGACTTATAAATATTTGTTTTATTAATATAATATATTTCACTTTCGCACATCGTAACCAATTATTTCTGAAAACATATGACAAGTTTAATTAAAGTGTTGATGTATAAGGTTTTTAAGATGTGTGGTAAACATTACAAGATTAAATTCTGTCCAATCACTAGAGTTAGAGAGTATATCGTGTTAATATTATATTAGAAAAACGTTTTAATATGTTTAAATAATTTAAATTAGGAAAATATTTTAATTATTCGCGCTGATCTAAATTATCTTTATATAACATCTTGTAGAGTGATTACTTTTTGAATAGAAAGATAATCACTGACAATTTACAAAATTCACCGAAGTAAAAAAATAGAAATAAATTAACATTGACAAATTTGTTACATTAATATAACATTTTAAACGTTACTCTTTATAGTTTTACAATTTGTCGACAGTTTATAAAATTTGTATTCAGAGTTTCTTGATATAATGATTAATTTATAATTTAATAGATTAGCAGTTTGTAAATTTTATAAGGTGGTGAAGCATAAGATGTCTACTTTATTAGAAGTAAAAAATTTAAAGACCCATTTTTTCGCTAAGAATAAAGTTTTACCTGTTGTAGATGGTGTAGACTTCGAAGTGAAAAAAGGTGAGACATTAGCTATCGTTGGTGAATCAGGTTCAGGTAAGAGTATCACATCTCTTTCTATTATGGGTCTTGTGCCAAAACCAGGTGGAAAAACAGTAGCTGGTGAAATCAATTTTGACGGAACGAATTTACTTTCATTAAGTGAAAATGAAATGTTCAAAGTCCGCGGTAATGAAATAGCAATGATCTTCCAAGAGCCAATGTCTTCACTAAACCCAGTATTAACAATTGGGGAACAGATTACAGAAGTTCTTATTTACCATAAAAAGTTAAGTAAAAAAGAAGCTAGACTAAAAGCCGTTGAATTGTTAAAGATCGTTGGTTTTGCTCGTGCTGAAGAAATCCTTGATGATTATCCACATCGTTTATCTGGTGGGATGAGACAACGTGTCATGATTGCGATGGCGATGAGTTGTGATCCGAAATTACTAATTGCTGATGAACCAACAACAGCATTAGATGTAACTGTTCAGGCACAAATCTTAGAATTAATGAAAGAGCTTTCAGAGAAGTTTAATTCTTCAATTATTCTAATTACGCATGACTTAGGGGTAGTAGCTGAATTAGCTGATCGTGTAATTGTAATGTACGCAGGACAAGTAGTCGAAGAGTCAGGAATTGTTGAGATGTTTGACAATCCACTACATCCATATACAAAAGGCCTGTTAAGTTCAGTTCCTAAAATTGATGAAGAGCAAGAACGTTTATCTTCAATCGGAGGAAATGTTCCTTCTCCAGACAATTTTCCAAAAGGATGTCGTTTCGCAACACGTTGTCCGCATGTTATGGATATCTGTATAGAGCAACAACCAGATTTGAAAGAAATTGAGCCAGGGCGTAAGTCTCGTTGTTTCTTGCATGAGGAAGGAGGTAATAAATAATGTCTACCTTAAAAAATCATACAGACAAGAGTGATATTTTACTTGAAGTAAATGGATTGAAAAAATATTTTCCAATTAAAGCGGGAATTCTTCAAAAAACTGTTGGAAATGTAAAAGCTGTCGACGATGTAAGTTTCTTTATTAAAAAAGGTGAAACTTTCGGATTAGTAGGTGAGTCTGGCTGTGGTAAATCAACAACGGGTAGAACAATTATTCGTTTGTATGAACCTACAGAGGGAGAGATACTTTTCGAAGGCCAAGATTTATCTAAGCTAAAAGAAAAGGAATTAAAGCCATATCGTAAAGATATACAAATGGTATTCCAAGATCCGTATTCTTCACTAAACCCTAGAAAAACAGTTGGGACTATTCTTGAAGAGCCTTTCCGTGTTCACAATCTTTATTCAAAGGCTGAACGTAAAGAGAGAGTTGAGCATCTTTTAGATCGAGTTGGTTTAAATCCAACATTAAGAGATCGCTACCCACATGAGTTCTCAGGTGGACAGCGTCAAAGAATTGGTATTGCTCGTGCACTTACGCTTAATCCAAAATTAATTATTGGAGATGAGCCAGTATCTGCATTAGACGTATCAATTCAGTCACAAGTTCTAAACATTATGGATGATTTACAAAAAGAATTTGGGTTAACATACCTATTTATTGCCCATGACCTTGCTGTAGTTAAGCATATCTCAGATCGTATCGGTGTTATGTATTTAGGAAGAATGATGGAAGTAACTGATAAGAAAACATTATACAGCAATCCGCTTCATCCTTATACACAAGCACTTTTATCTGCGATTCCGAAGTCACATCCAAGTGAAGTGAAGCGTGAAAGAATTATCTTAAAAGGTGATGTTCCGAGTCCTTCAAATCCACCTAAGGGGTGTGTATTCCATACACGTTGCCCGCAAGCGATGGATCACTGTAAAGAAGCTGTTCCGGTTCTGAAAGAACTTGAGCCTGGACATTTTGTAGCATGTCATTTATACAACTAATGATATAAATGTAGAAAAATTCTAGGAGGTAACACAATTGCTTAAAAATAAGTCATATTTTACAATGTTAAGCCTACTATTAATGGTTTCACTATTCTTAGTAGCATGTGGTGGGAATAATGCTGCACCACAAACAGAAACAAATGAAAACACTGCTGATCAACCAACAGGTGAGCCACAATTTGGTGGAAACCTAATACTTGGTACATCAGGTGAGCCAGTAATTTTTAACGAATTATACTCAACAGATACTGCAAGTGGAGATATCACTGACTTAGTTTTTGTTGGTTTAACAGGTACGAATGAAAACTTAGAAGTTATACCTGTAGTTGCTAAAGATCTAGCTGAAATCTCTGAAGATGGATTAGAGTGGACATTCCACATGCACGAAGGTGTTTTATTCCATGATGGTGTTGAGGTTACTGCTGAAGACGTAGCATTTACGTACAGCATTTTTAAACATGAAGACTATACTGGACCACGTGCTGGTAGCTTCACTGCTTTAGAAAAAGTAGAAGCTATTGATACGTATACAGTTAAATTTACTTTAAATGAAGCTGATGCTCGTTTTGGCACATTAACTGGTTACGGTATCTTACCAAAACATTTATTAGAGCATGTTCCAGTTGCTGATTTAGAGGAATATCGTGAGTTTAATATTGACAAGCCAATTGGTGCAGGTCCTTTTAAATTTGTTAGCTGGACTACTGGTCAAAACCTTGTATTAGAAGCAAACGAAGAGTACTTTGAAGGTCGTCCGTACCTTGATAATGTAACGTTCCGTTTCGCAAGTGATTCAAATGCGCTAGTATTATTACTTGAAACTGGAGATATCCATCACATGATCGTTCCTACAACTGAGCTTGCAACAGTTGAATACTATGACCATGTAAACCTTCACTCAACATTAGCTTTACGATATGACTATATTGGTTGGAATTTAGCTCGTCCTTTATTTGAAGATAAAAAAGTAAGACAAGCATTAACGCATGCAATTGACCGTCAAGAAATTGCTGAAACAATCATGGAAGGTAATGCTACAGTAGCACACGCACCAGTATCTCCATTAAGCTGGGCATACAATGATAATGTAGCTAAGTTTGATTATGATCCGGAGAAAGCTAAGCAACTATTAGCTGAAGCTGGTTGGGAGCCAGGATCAGATGGCATCCTTCAAAAAGATGGCGAAAGATTTTCTTTCACAATCCTTTCAAACAGTGGTAACGTTGTACGCCGTGACATCGGAATTATCGCTCAACAATACCTTGCACAAGTTGGAATTGAAGTAAAAGCAGAACAAATGGAGTGGGGTGCATTTTTAGATAAGATTAACGCACCAAACTTTGATTTTGATGCAGTTGTTATGGCTTGGGGCTTAGCTCTTGATCCAGATCCAAGTGCAATCTGGCATTCTAAAGAGATTGAAAATGGTTTAAACAGAAGTGCCTACAGAAACGACAGAGTTGACGAAATTGCTGACTTAAATACAAAAATTATTGACCAAACAGAACGTGCAGCATTACTTGCTGAAGCTTGGGAAATCTTAGCTGAAGAGCAACCATACACGTACCTGTTCTATCCACAACAATTCGTCGCTTTATCAAAACAAGTACAAGGATTTACACATCACCCACGTATTGACATGTACAAAGTTAACGAATGGTGGTTAAATCAATAGTAGGTATTCAATACTGCTATTAACAATCGCAAAAAAGTATAAGTAGTAGGGGAAGTAATTCCCCTCTTCTTATATAAAAATACTCATTAGTAAAGGAGTTTAAAGATGACGACTTATATTATTCGCCGATTAATTATGATGATTCCGATTCTTTTTGGGATATCAATTATCTCCTTTGCAATTATGTATGCGGCACCTGGAAAACCTGCGGTTATGAATTTAGACCCAGATATTTCAGTGGAAGATCGTGAAAGACAAATGGAGAAATTAGGCCTAAATGACCCTCCACACATCCAATATCTTAATTGGATGGGGAACGTTGTAAAAGGAGATTTTGGTACTTCTTTTACAAAGAAACAACCTGTTAAAGACATGATTTTAGATCGATTACCAAACACACTTATATTAATGTTATTCTCAACTATATTAGCAGTAATTATTGCGATACCATTTGGGGTACTTTCAGCTACCAAACAGTATTCAAAGTTAGACTATGGTGTGACAATTACGTCGTTTTTAGGACTAGCTACGCCTAACTTCTGGTTGGGGTTAATGCTAATTATGTTGTTCTCTGTTCAGTTAGGCTGGACACCAGTTGGAGGAGTTTCTACTCTAGGTGCAGAATTTAGTTTGCTAGATAGACTTCACCATTTAATCTTACCTGCGATCGTATTAGCAACAGCAGATATGGCTGGATTAACACGCTATACTCGTTCAAGTATGTTAGAGGTTATTAACCAAGATTATATTCGTACAGCAAGAGCAAAAGGCTTCCGTGAAAGTAAAGTTATTTACAAGCATGGATTAAGAAATGGACTTATTCCAATCATTACGATCTTCGGTTTAATGTTACCAACATTTATCGGTGGGTCTGTAATTGTTGAGTCATTATTTAGCTGGCCTGGTATTGGTAAACTTTTTATTGATGCGACATTTGAAAGAGACTATCCTGTTATTATGGCAATCACAATGTTTGGTGCTATTCTGACAGTTTTAGGTAACCTTATTGCTGATATTTTATACGCTGTTCTAGATCCAAGAATCGAATATTAGGAGGTGGCGAACGTTGGCAAAACCAGAAGTAAATCTTCCGAATAACAAAGCAAAATTTAGCGATGTACAATCGTTAGGAGAAAGACGCTCATTATTATCTATTATCATTGCGAAGTTTTTACAAAATAAATTAGCAGTTGTTGGTTTAGTAATGCTCGCTATTATCGTAATTAGTGCATTACTTGCGCCTTGGATTGCACCACATGACCCTGATTTTCAAAACCTAAGAAATCGTTTAGCAGCACCAAGTGCTGAGTTCTTATTAGGGACAGACCACTTGGGAAGAGATATCTTTAGCCGTCTTTTATTCGGTGGTCGAGTATCATTATTCGTTGGTTTCGTAGCGATGATTGGTGCTGTAACAATTGGTACTACAGTTGGGGCAGTTGCTGGTTACTTTGGTGGATTAGTTGATGCATTCTTAATGCGTTTAGTTGATATTATTATTTCTTTCCCTAATATCTTCTTACTGATTACATTAGTAGCAGTATTAGAGCCTAGTCTAGATAAATTAATTATTGTGTTTGCACTACTGAGTTGGACAGGAACGGCTCGTTTAGTACGTGGTGAGTTCCTAACGTTGAAGAAACGTGAGTTCGTACTAGCTGCTCGTACAATTGGTATGTCAAATACAAGAATTATCTTTGGTCAAATCTTACCAAGTGCGATGGGACCAGTTATTGTTGCTGCGACGCTTGCTGTTGGTGGATTTATCTTAGCAGAGTCTGCTCTAAGTTTCCTAGGGTTAGGTGTTCAACCACCTACATCAACATGGGGTAACATGCTTACGTATTCTCAAAGTGTTACAATCTTTAGAACTGCATGGTGGTATCCAACTTTCCCAGGTTTAATGATACTATTTACCGTATTATCATTTAACTTTGTTGGGGATGGGTTACGTGATGCATTAGATCCGCGTGTAACTGAAAAATAAATGTATTGAGGGTAATCACAATGTGGTTACTCTCTTTTTTTACAAAATAAATTACACATTTTCACACACTACATAGAAATATTTTGACATAAAGGCACTAAACATTACTGTGCTTTTCACAATTAGTTCACGGGTTGCTTAAATGAAAAAGCAGGTAAAACCTTGTTTTAATAAGGTTTTACTTGCTTTTTTGTATTTACCTCACGGTAATAGTTCACACTTCTGTAACAGGAAAAGTGATATATATCACATTGTGGGAAAGTGTAAAAAAGTATGATAGAGACAGGAAGTGAGATAAGTCACTCTCGTAAGTTATTGCACACAAGGAACACAGAATTATTTTTAACTTTAAGCAAGTACTGTTCATTGCTTAATCAATAAAACCATGTAAATAAGAAAGGAGAGATACCGATGGGGGAAAAGCTTAAAAGGCTCGATAAGAAGATCTTGTTATTTACGCTTATCGGTGTGTTTGCAGGGATTGTTTTATTTGCAGGAACGGCAGGGACTTTAAAGGCAACTGACACTGGTGAATTTTGCTCTAGCTGTCACGTCATGGGTACTGTGTATGAAACATTTGCTAATTCAAACCATGCAGCATTAACTTGTAACGATTGCCACCTACCACATGATAATGCCGCAATTAAATTCGTTGAAAAGGCAAAAGCAGGTATGGGTCATATGTATATGAATACTCTTGGAGCAAGTAAAATTCCAGATGTTCTTCATGCAACTGAAAACTCAAAAGAGATTATTAATAAGAACTGTATTAGTTGCCATGAACCTAGCTTACAAAATGTACAACATGATGTAAAAGACAGTTGTGTTGACTGTCATCGCCAAGTGCCGCACTCTAAGGGTGATTTTAGACCGGCCGAATGGTATGAACCAAAAGATTTTTACTTTATGCCAGCAGGTAGAAAATAATGAAAGGAATGAAAAAAATGGGGAGCATAAATAAAAAGCCAATACTCTTAGTGTTAATGTCATTATTGTTAATGCTTGCATTAGTAGGTTGTGCTAGTTCACAGGCAAAAGAGAAAGAGCCAATGAATACTGGACTTGATCCTAAGGAATGGAACAGTTACGCATTTAAAGATAAATTCCCACTACATTGGGAAAGTTTTATGAAGAACATGGTTGATGAAAAAGAGGTTAAACCGAAAAATGATCCATCAATTGAGCCATACTTACCAATCCTTTGGAACGGCTTTGGTTTCGCAGTGGAGTATAATCTAACTCGTGGTCATACGTATGCTTTTGAAGATCAAATGGAAGTAAGACGTATTACTATGAACCCAAATGCAATTTCAGCTTGTATGTCTTGTAAAACAACATTATTCCCGCAAATGATTGAAGAGTTCGGATATGACAATGCGTTTAAATTAAACTATCATGAAGAAGCAATGCCTTGGATTGATAAAATGACAGAAGCAGATAAAGGTGGCGAACTTGGCAACTACGGTCACGCGTCTGTTGGATGTTCTACATGTCATGATCCTGTAACTATGGATTTACGTATCTCAATGCCACAGTTGACACTTTCTTTAGAAAATATGGACCCAGAAGTTATGAAAAAACAATTAGGGTTCACATTAGATACAATTACTCAACATGATATGCGTTCATTAGTTTGTGCACAATGTCACGTAGAATACTATTTTGATCCAGCAAATGATCGTCACACTACATTCCCTTGGACACAAGGTGTTAGAATGGATAATATGTGGGATCATTATGAAGAGATCTGGGAAGTAGAAGGACAATTCCAAGGAGAGTATGTCTCTCGTTTAACAAACCAACCAATCTTAAAAGCACAACATCCTGAATATGAATTATGGAGTTATGGGCCTCACCAAACTGTATCGTGTTCAGATTGCCATATGCCTTACCAAAGAGTTGACGGCAAGAAAAAAATCTCTTCTCACCGTTGGGGCTCTCCTTTAAAAACAGTAGAAGAATCTTGTCGTACTTGTCACGCTGATAAGTCACAAGCTTATTTAAAAGACAGAGTAAAGGATATTCAAACAACTCATAAATCTGCTCTATTAGAAGCACAAGAAATTAGTGTTCAGGCAACTTACTATGTAAATAGAATGATGACTCGCGAGCTTGACCCGGCGAAGATTAAAGAAGCACAGTATTTACTTCGTGAAGGACAATGGTTCTGGGATATCATTGCAGCTGAAAACTCAAAAGGCTTCCATAATCCACAAGGAGCAATGGACTCATTCAGAAGATCTATTACTGCTTCTTCAAGAGCAATTGAACTAGCGACAATTGAGTTAATGAAGGCTGGAGAAAATATTGAAGAGTTAAAGCAACAAATTGAAATTACTAAACAAAATGTTATAAATGAAACAGTTAATCACGAAAAACATAAACAAGCAATTAACGAGTGGTTCCCGAACCACCGTGGTGACTAAAATGAAAAACTCTTTTCAAAGGTAAGCCCTTTGGAGAGAGTTTTTTATTTTAGTCTGTTACTAGTTTCACATAATGTCCACAATTTTTCGTGAATGTTACCACGGTTTGTAAAGTTTGAAATTCTTGTAAGAACGATTATTGATGCCATGCCAAAGAAAGTCCATAAATAGTGACGTCTTAAATAATGAGTTGAAATGAGTTTAAGAAATTATTACGAGTTAATGCAAAACTAGTGTGATAAAGTTCACACTTTGTTCACTTACTCTGGTGACTTATGTCACAGTTACATTTAATGTAAGAAAGTACCCTTAGAGTACGAAATAAATAATTTTGTGTAAAAATGTGAATAATGTTTTAACTTGTTTTAGTATCAACAAATTATGTTTGGTAGCTAGTAATGACTAGACTTATATAGTTATTGAGACAAGTTTCAAAATAAGTTTAGTTTCAATAAAAAAGGAGGGAGATTATGAAAGAGTTATTGAAGAAAATGAAAAGTAAAGTATTTCTTTTCACATTAATCGGAGTATTTATAGGAATTGTATTTTTGGCAGTTACTGAAGGAGCAATAAATGCTACCGATACGCCAGAATTCTGTGCAAGTTGTCATGTCTATGAGCAGACTATTACACATTTTGAAAACTCTAACCACGCAGCCCTTAACTGTAATGATTGTCATGCACCTACAGATAGTAAGCTAGCAAAATATACGTTTAAGGGGATTAATGCCGTAAGTCATGGCTATAAGACAACGCTTGGTGCGAGCTCACTTCCTGATGTTATTCATGCTACTGAAAAGTCCAGAGAAGTGATCGAGAAAAACTGTATTAGCTGTCACGAACCAGGACTAGAAAATGTCTCACATGATATGAAAGATGGTTGTATTAGTTGTCACCGCCAAGTTCCTCATAACAAAGGTGACTTTAGACCAAAAGAGTGGTTTGAGCCTGGCAACTTTCACTTTAACAAATAATCTTAACAGAGGGGATGGGGAAATATGGGGAGTAAAAATACAAAAAATATCATACTAACAGTTTTGTTTTTGCTACTAATGTTGGTACTAGTAGCCTGCAATAGTTCTAGGGCAGAAGAAAGCCAAGCAATGGATACAGGACTTGACCCTAATGAGTTTTCAAACACTGCCTTCAAAGATAAATTTCCTTTACATTGGGAAAGTTATATGAAAAATATGGAGAATGAAAAAGATGTCATTTCAAAAAGTGACCCGTCACTGGAGCCATATCAACCAGCTTTATGGAGCGGATATGGATTTTCGATTGAGTACAACTTAACAAGAGGTCACACGTATGCCTTAGAGGACCAAATTAATATTAAACGTGTTAATGAAAAAACTACTGGTTCATGTTTAACATGTAAAGCAACTGTTGTACCCCTTTTATTAAGCGAAGCTGAATTTGGTGAGGGTTATTGGGCTGCTAACTTTCAAAATGAGATTATTCCCAGGGTGAAAGAGCTTGGGCAAGGTGGTGAAAGTGAGGAACTAGGTGAGTGGGGTCACTTATCAATCGGCTGCTCAGACTGCCACGATCCTGTTACCATGGATTTGAGAATAACCCGACCATCTTTTACAAGGGCAATGGAGAGAAAAGGAGTAGACTTAACACAAGCCACTCATAATGAAATGCGATCCTACGTATGTGGCCAATGTCATGTTGAATACTACTTTAAGACTGAAACGAAAGAGGTTACATTTCCTTGGGATAAAGGACTAAGAGTAGAAGATATGTACGAATACTATGAAACAATTGCTAAAGAGGAAGACTTTAACTATGATTGGATCCATAAAATTTCCGGTACGCCTTCTTTAAAAGCGCAGCATCCAGAATTTGAATTATCTAGTTATGGTACTCATGGTAATGCAGGTGTTACTTGTTCAGATTGCCATATGCCATTCCAAAGAGTTGATGGTAAAAAGAAAATATCGTCGCACCGCTGGGGATCACCTCTAAAGACAATAGAAGAATCATGTCGTAGTTGCCATGGTGATAAATCTGCAACATATCTAAAAGACCGTGTTGAAGATATTCAAGAACGACACAAAGAAGCCTTATTGGAGGCACAAGAATTAAATACAATAGCTCACTATTATATTAATCGAATGATAATCGCAGGAGTTTCGAAAGATAGAATTAAAGAAGCTCAAGAGCATATTCGTAAAGCTCAATGGTTCTGGGATATTATCGCAGCCGAAAACTCATATGGTTTTCATAACCCAGATGCTTCCATAGATGCATTTAGGATTTCTTCTATAGAATCTCAAGCAGCAATTGTAGTCGCAACTGAGGAACTAGTAAAATTGGGAGAAGATATTAATGATTTGAAAAGACAAATTAAAATAACCATGGAAAACATTGTGAATGAGACGGATACATTCCTGAAGCATACCCATGCTATAAATGACTGGTTCCCAGCTCAAAAATAAAAATGTGAAGACGCCGTACATATTTTGTACGGCGTATTTGTGGTTAAATGTGTGATTAAAAAACACCTTAGTGAAACGAATTTTCAAACAACTCTATAAAAAGACTGTCTGCAATAGGGTTTTTCGCTGTAAATAAATTTCCAAATCTAAAACAATGTGTAGTGAATTCCACATTATCACATAAATCATTCACACTTATGTCACGCTGAACTGTGATTTTTCTCACAGTTATCAACCCCTGAAGATATTAAAGTTTAAGTAGGAAAGAAAACAAAAGAGATAGATTTTAAAGGGGAGAAACATATATGAAAAAGATAGTTAGGGGCTTTGTATTGTTAGTAACGATCCTCTTATTACAGCTAACAATACTACCAGCCAATGAAGCCTTGTCAGACAAAGAAGCAATAGTCTTAACAGAGTTAAATATTAAAATTATGCCAGAATTTATTAATCCAGAGAACTGGGATTATAACATTCCCTCGCTTTTAGTTGGGTATCACGGAACCTTTACCAATCATTCCGAAACACCTTATTCCGGAGAAATTAAAGTAAGTGTTCCGACACACCTCCCGAATTTTCAACCAAGTTTTATTGCACAATTTCAGGGTCCGGAAGACTCAGCACCAATTGAAGAAAACTATACGGTCAATGTTCAAGAAGGTTATATATCTTGGACTCCCCAAAATGAGATTGGTCCAAATGAGAATTATTACTTTGTATTAGAGTATTTCAGTGCTCCAATTGAGGGTGTTGTTGACAGAAGCTTTGCCTTTGAATATGTTGCCGAAACACCGATCAATAACTTGAATATTGCAGTTTACGCTCCTTATAAAGCTCGGAACTTTCAGATCGATAAAGAAGCTGACTTAGGTTCAATGACGTTTGGTTTAGAGTTCTTTATGTATGAATATACCGAGATTACCGTAGGTGAAGTATATGACTTACATGTATCTTATACAAAAGAAGATATTGTAACCACGATGGACGCGTTGAATGATTTTAGTGCTCCTAATGATGAAACGCATGCAAGCTTTAAACAACCAGAATTAAAACAGGATAGTGGCTTTTTCAATGCAGAGAACATTATCTTACTTAGCTTAGCTATAGTTTTTGTAGGTGGTTTTGTATTTATGATCGTTCGTAAAAACAAACAACCGAACGACAACGCTAAAGAAAAGATACAAGCTCCTAAGAAAATTGTAAACAAAGAAGAAGAATTGAAAAAAATTCGAAAATTGTTAGCGGATGGTCAAATAGATGAGAACACATATAAAGAAAAGCGTGCAAAACTAGGTTAGGGTAGAAGGGGGAAGCTAGATGAAAAAGAATACGAAAGTGATATTAGGGGGAAGTACGGTTATATTATCTATCTTAATTCTATTAATAGCGGCCACTCCAGGAGCTAGTGGAACGGAGCTTCCAATCCATCAGGTGTTGGCAAATGCTGAAAAGTATGAAGGACGTTATGTAACAACAGAAGGATTTTTAGTGGAGAGTTCAATTGATTGGCGTGCTGATGAAATTGAACTACGTTTTGACATCGTTGATAATGATGGCAACATTCTTTCTGTCTATCATCATGGAGTAAGACCAGATAACTTCTCCGAAGGTGTTATTACTATTTTAGAAGGTTATATCGTTCCTGGAGAGCCTTTTCAAGCAGAACGTGTAAAAACAAAATGTCCTTCGAAGTATGAAGGGGAAGATCCGAATAACTATGATCCTGAATTCCACAAGGAATTACTTGATGATAAAACATCTAACTGAAACTGAACCCAAAGAAGGTGGCGCATCATGCATTTGATCGGAAATATATCAATCTATCTAGCCTTAGCTTTATCAGTGTATGCCTTAGTTATATTTATACTTGGAATTTATAAGCAGGATCAAAGACTTGTAGACAGTGGAAAGGCAGCCACTTTAGGAGTATTTATCTTGGCCTCAATTTCAATGTTAGTTCTTTTCACGGCGTTAGGAACGAGTCAGTTACAGTTCGAGTACGTAGCACTTTATACGAGTACAGATTTACCGCTAGCTTATAAATTAGCAGCACTATGGGCGGGGAATGCAGGTTCATTATTGCTATGGACTTTCTTTTTGACAATGTACACAGCGATGGTTGCATATTCAAAAAAAATGAAAAACAATCCTCTTACACCATATGTTGCATCAATTATGCTTGGAAACACGATATTCTTCTATATTATCCTTGGATTTGTCGCAAAACCTTTTGTGCTTTTAGAACAGGTTCCTCTAGAGGGACGCGGCTTAAATCCAATGCTACAGGATCCTGGAATGTTGTTGCATCCGGTAACCTTGTACCTTGGATATGTGGGGTTAGCGGTTCCTTTTGCGTTTGCAATTGCAGCTTTGATCATTAAAAGTGTTGATGCATTCTGGCTCCGGATGACACGTCGTTGGACAATTATTGCTTGGGTATTTCTAACCCTTGGAAATGTCATCGGAGGTTATTGGGCTTATAAGGAGCTAGGCTGGGGAGGCTATTGGGCTTGGGACCCAGTAGAAAACGCTTCGTTTATGCCTTGGTTAACCGTAACTGCATACCTTCACTCAGTGATGATCCAGGAACGAAAAAACATGCTTAAGATATGGAATATCTCATTAATTATCCTATCATATGCATTAACTCTATTTGGAACATTCTTGGTTCGTAGTGGAGTATTGACATCGGTTCACGCGTTTGGAGACTCTAATTTAGGAGCGTATTTCTTAATTTTCATGGCTTTAGCGGTGATTTTCTCGCTATATGTTTTAATGAGTCGGTACCACCTATTAAAGAAAGACAGTGGCCAATTTGAGTCATTATTATCTAAGGAAAGTAGTTTCTTAATTAATAACTTAATTCTAGTTGGTGGTACGTTTGCAGTATTTTGGGGAACAATCTTCCCGCTAGTCTCTGAAGCTGTTAGAGGAACGAAGGTTACAGTAGGAATTCCATTCTTTAATACAGTTATGTCACCAATTTTATTGGCATTAATATTCGTGATGGCGGTATGTCCTTTAATTGCTTGGCAACGTTCTACTGTTAAGAACTTACGTGATAACTTTTTGCTACCTGCAATCATTAGTTTAGTTATTATTGGCTTGTTAGCAGGCCTAGGAATGAGAGCGGCTTACCCAATCATTGCTTACGGAGTTATCTCATTTATGATTTTGACTCATATCGTTGAATTTTATCGTGGCGTGAAAGCAAGAAGAAAAGTAACCAAAGAAGCGATACCAGTAGCTTTATATTGGTTAATGGTTAAAAACCGCCGTCGCTACGGAGGTTATATTGTTCACTTTGGAATTGCTCTAATGGCAATTGGTATAGTTGGTTCAAACTTTGATAGTGAGACGATGAAAACAGTACCTAAGGGGGAAACAATTGAGATTGAAGACTATGTATTGACTTACGAGTATCTCGCCCAACGTACTGAAGGAATTAATGATATCGTTTTTGCCAACATTCATGTTTCAAAAGCAGGAAAGGATATGGGTTACATTCAACCCGAAAGAATATTCTACGGTAGTTGGGAAGAGCCTTCCACAGAAGTAGCGGTGTTAGGTTCATTACGTGAAGATCTGTATGTTGTGTTAAGTGCTTGGGAGCGAGATGAGCGAGCAACGTTTGTTGTCAAAGTAAATCCACTCGTTCGCTGGGTATGGATAGGTAGTTATATTCTTGTTATTGGCTCTATCTTTGCAATTTGGCCTGGTAAATATGGAAATATTACACCGCGTTACACAGGACCGCAAAGGAAGGTGTCGTAAGTGAAAAAAGTTATGGTAATTTTAACACTCCTGTTGTTAATGACAGTGATCCCCGCTTATGCCGGGGATCAATACGACTATAAATCAGCTGAATTTAAAGAAGTAGCATCCCAATTTATGTGTATGTGCGGCTGTGGGCAAGACCATTTTGAATGTAATATGCAAGGTTGTGGTCTAAATGATTCTTTTAAATCTGAAATCAAAGAAATGATGGATGATGGTTTAACAAAAGATCAAATTAAAGATTATTACCTTTCTATGTACGGAGAAGAAATCTTAACGGCACCTGAAAAAAAAGGATTTAGTTTGACAGCTTGGGTTTTGCCATTTGTTGCTCTTGGAGTAGCCGGGATAGGGATTGTTTTTATCATCCGTAAGTGGGTTGCTGGCTACAAAGAAGAAGAGACTTCTTTTGAAGCTCGTTCAGAGGAAGAAGAATTAGAAGATGAGATAGTTAAATCTATGATTGATGAGGAACGCAAAAAGTACTTCTAGGATGTGAATGATTATGGGGATTATCGTAAGTGTACTAATCGTAGCATTCTGTCTTTATCTAGTTGTTACGCCTTTATTAAGGGAAAAAGACGCTCAACTACCAGTAGAGATTACAGATGACACGGATGAGATTTCGATAAAAAGCATTTATGCAACATTGAACGAGCTTGAAATGGATTATCATATGAAAAAGCTCTCAGATGAAGATTATCAAAAACTCAAAGCTCAGTATGAGCGAATTGCCGCAGAGTTGTTAGAAGAACAGAAACAAAAATCAAAGAAAACAACGAGTGATAGTAGTCTTGTTAAGGAAATTGAAGCTGAAATTGAAGAAGAATTAGCTAAGCTTAGAAAAGAAAGAGAGGGAAAGTAAATGGTTGAACTACTAGTAGCTTCAGCTATTTCAAGATCGGCTCCATCTTTTCATAACCCCGGTCATTTACGAATGTGGTATTCTTCGCCATTAAGGAGCTTTGATCCACATTTAGTAACAGCAATATTACTACTAATTGTCCTTGCAGGGGTTGGCTGGTTTATCTATTTTCAAATCAAACACAATAAAGCAGAAGAAAGGCTAGAAGGAAATTCCGACGAAAAAGTGTTTCAAGAGCTTGTAGTGAAGCAAAAAGTAATTATGAATAAGCTACTTGAGTTAGAAGAGTTGTATAAAGCTGGAGAACTTTCTGATGATAGTTATGAAAGAAAAGAAACACTTTACCGGGAACATCTTGTAAAGGTAAAGATGGAATTACAAAGGTTCATGGAATAAAGGAGAGGTCCCTAATGATCGAAACAAAAGGACTCATAAAAACAATCGGTGACAAGGTGATCCTAAGAGGAGTTAATCTAACAATTAAAAAAGGTGAGTCAGTAGCAATCTTAGGGCCAAATGGAGCAGGGAAGAGCACTATATTGAAGATTATTGCTGGTCTTATGAAAGCAACTAGCGGGGATGTCTATATAGACGGGTTGAATTTCAAGAAAGACTCTTATGAAATGAAAAAAAGGATCGGCTTTCTTGCGCATAATAGCTTTTTATATGATCACTTAACGCCGTTAGAAAACCTGAAGTTCTTTGGTAAGCTTTATGGTGTTTCGAACATAGAGGAGAAGGCAAAAGAGTTAGTCAATGAAGTGGGGCTTGGTTTCTTTATACACGATCCGGTTCGCTCCTTTTCCCGGGGAATGTTGCAACGAATTGCCATTGCCAGAGCGATTATTCATGACCCGGAAATTTTGCTTTTTGATGAACCTCATACAGGGTTAGATCAAGAAGCGATTAAATTATTAAATGAAGTTATTTTAAAGATGAAAGCAAATGGTTCAACTGTCATTATGGTCACTCACGATTTTCAACAAGCGGTTCAAACCTGTGATCGAGTGATAATATTTAGGAATGGAAAAATAGTTGAGGATCTAGATAATGTTAAGAACAACCTGGCGCTGGTTACAGCGAGATATACAGAACAGGTGGCCTGTCTATGAACAATTTATTTAAAGCAGCTTTCATTATTGCTGGTAAAGATCTTTACTCAGAGTGGAAAACGAAACAAGTTGTTACTACAATGCTTATTTTTTCAGGACTAGTAATTGTAACTTTTTCATTCGCATTTGACCCATCGAATAATGCAGTTCGTGCAATTATCCCAGGACTCATATGGGTTATCACTATATTTTCAGCAATCTTAGGATTAAATCGTTCATTTTTATCAGAAACAAAAAACGATAATCTCTATGGGATGATTGTATCACCTACAGATCCTTCAAGTATTTATCTAGGAAAAGTAATCGCAAATTTTGTATTTGTCTTAATCGTACAGCTGATATCAATACCGGTATTATTTCTATTATTTGATTTTCGCTTTTTAGGTAATCTCCCTATGTTTTTGGTGGTCATTTTGCTAGGGACTTTTGGCTTTATTAGTGTAGGAACATTTTTAGCTGGTTTAACAGCAAACTCAAAGAGTAGTGAGATGCTTTTACCAATTTTGCTTTTTCCAATTGTTAGCCCGCTCATCATTGCTGCTGTTCAGGCAACCAGAATTCTGTTAGTAGATTTCGAGCAACTTGCAAGTGCAATATCCTGGATGCAACTAATGGGTGCTTATAATTTAGTCTTTTTCGTTTTATGCTTAATTCTTTTTGAATATGTACTGGAGGTGTAGAAAAATGAAGCTTATCAATGATGATTTAACTGTAATACCAAGAGACTCAATGCTTCATAAAGTATTATTTTATTTAAGTATTCCGATGGTGTTAGTAGCTCTCTATCTAGCTTTTATTTACACGCCTATTGAAGCAAAAATGGGTGTTGTGCAAAAAATCTTTTATTTTCATGTAGCCTCAGCGTGGGTAGCATTCTTTGCATTCTTTGTAGTTGCAGTTTTTAGTATTATGTATCTTATCAAAAGAAAACGAATTTACGATGTGATTGCAGGTGTTTCAGCTGAGATTGGTGTTGTCTACACTGCTATCGTACTAACAACTGGTCCGATTTGGGGTCGCTCTGCATGGAATGCTTGGTGGTCTTGGGAGCCAAGGTTAACAACAACTTTAATTCTATTCTTTATGTATATTGCCTACATCATGATTAGACATATGGATGTTGCTTGGGAGAAAAGAGCACGTTTTGCTTCAGTATTCGGAATTATTTCTTTTATAAATGTACCAATTGTATTCATGTCAATTCGCTGGTGGAATTCAACTCTACACCCAGTGGTGCTTGGGGAAGGTGGAGCAAATGAATCCGGCGGTGGACTCGAGCCATCCATGTTATTTGCTTTAATTTTTACAGTATTTATGATGACTGTTCTATACTTTGTCTTGTTACAAAAAGGTATGTATATTGAGCGTTTAAAAATTCAAGCTGATCGTCTCAAGGAAAAATTTCAAGAAAAATTAGCGAGCTAGGGAGGAATAAAAATGACATATTTATGGGCAGCTTATTCAATCATTTGGTTATTAATTGCAGGTTATATCTTCGTATTAGGGAAACGCCAAAAGGCTATTGCAAAGCAACTACAATTTTTGCAGGAATTAGATAATAAATAAAGCCCGTATTAAAAATTAGACTAAGAAGTAAAAGTATGTATCCTAGCTATTGTCTAGCTCCGAGCGCCAAGCGGCACTCTACGCTTTTCTTTAAGGGGAGTTATCAATGAATAAAAAAGTAATTCAAACAGTTGTCTTAGTATTCGTTATCGGAATATTAATTACCATGGTATTAGGGTTACGTTCTCAAGGAAGTGCTGTTGGAATTGGTGATGAAGCTTATGATTTTGAGCTTCAAGATTTAGAGGGCAACGTTCACCGTTTATCTGACTATAAAGGAAAAGTTGTCATGTTGAATTTCTTTGCTACTTGGTGTAGCGCTTGTGTAGCAGAAGCTCCTGAACTAGAGCGATTTAATGATGAGTTTAAGGATGAAGTTCAACTTTTTGTTGTGGTAAAAGGTGAAACTCAAAATACAGTAAGAAAATATGTAGATGAAAAGCAATCTAAAAAAAGCTACTTATTTGATTTTACAAATAGTATCTCAAGAAAGTTCGGTGTCATCGGTCAACCAGAGACAATTGTGATAAATGAAGATGGAATAATTGTTGATCATTTTATCGGCGGTGTAACAAGAGATTTCTTGGGTGTTGTTTTGAATGAAATAAAAGGTAGGTAATTGAAAGAGGTGTATATCGTGTTTTGATATGTACCTCTTTTTGTTTATTTATGAAAATTTGTTTAATATATTGGTAATGAGTTTGTTTGTGGAGGTTTTATAGTTGAAAGATGATTTTTATTTCATGCAATTAGCAATAGATCAAGCGAAAAAGGCTGAAGAGATAAAAGAAGTACCAATCGGTGCCGTCATCGTCAAGGGCGGTGAGGTAGTTGCAGCGGCGTATAACCTAAGGGAAACAGACCAACGTGCAGTGGCCCATGCAGAGCTACTCGCTATTGATGATGCTTGTAAGGCATTGGGTACTTGGCGGCTTAGCGGCTGCACACTATACGTCACCCTAGAACCTTGTCCGATGTGCGCAGGGGCTATTATACAATCTCGTGTAGACCGTGTGGTTTTTGGTGCATCTGATCCAAAAGGTGGTTGTGTAGGTTCGATCTATAATCTACTAACAGAACCGAAATTCAACCACCAATGTGAAGTTGAAAAAGGAATTATGGCTGAAGAATGTGGAGAGATGTTAACAAACTTTTTTAGAGAGCTTAGGAGAAAGAGAATGAAGAATGAAGAATGAAAAATGTAGAATGTAGAATGTAGAATGAAAAACCTAATACATTTTACATTTTTGATTGAATCCATGGATTTACTTTATTACCTTTAACATGTCATCTTGTCCCCTTGATTTTTAAATTAAAAAGGGATATACTAATTTATGCGTCACAGTATTTGGCGCCTTAAACTTTGTTTATAAATTTGTCGTGCTAGGTGGGGAGGTAGCGGTGCCCTGTACTCGCAATCCGCTATAGCGAGACGGAATCCCTTCCCTAGGTCTTGGTATCGTAGGGTCTGCCCTAAGTAAGTAGTGTTGACATTTGGGTTCTACGCAACGGAAACCCATGAACCCTGTCAGGTCCGGAAGGAAGCAGCAGTAAGTGGATCATTCCGTGTGCCGTAGAGTAGCCTGAATCGAGCTAACTGCTTAGGTAACGCCTGGGGTACCTTGATCAAAGGAAGGTGCACGGCACTAAATTTATATTAGAAGCAATTCTCATTAAGAGAATTGCTTCTTTTTATTCGCTTGAGACTTTGAAAAATAATGGGTGTAAAGGTATAATGGTAATTAGTATGAATGATTAGTATCGATGGCTCGTTTTTAAATATGTGATAGGGGGTGTAGAGATGAGTTATCAAGCATTGTATAGGGTATGGAGACCGAAACAATTAAATGATGTTGTTGGCCAAGAACATATTACGAAAACAATAAAAAATGCTCTTATTCAAGAAAAACTCTCTCATGCCTATTTGTTTACAGGACCCCGTGGGACAGGAAAGACGAGTGCCGCAAAAATAATGGCAAAAGCGGTAAATTGCCATCAAGCTCCAATTGCTGAACCGTGTAACGAGTGCATGGCGTGTCTTGGTATTTCTGATGGTTCAATTGTTGATGTGATTGAAATAGATGCAGCTTCTAACAATGGAGTCGATGAAATTAGAGATATCAGGGATAAGGTCAAGTTCGCACCAAGTAGCGGGATACGTTATAAAGTTTATATTATTGATGAAGTACATATGTTATCTACTGGTGCGTTTAATGCCCTTTTAAAAACGTTAGAGGAACCACCAAAGCATGTTATTTTTATCTTGGCAACGACAGAGCCACACAAAATCCCATTAACAATTATCTCTAGATGTCAACGATTTGATTTTAAGAGAATTACTGGTCAAGCGATGATTAATCGGATGGAATTTATCTTAAGTCATTATGAAACAAAAGTAGCTAATGAGGCATTAGCAATGATTTCTAGAGTTTCTGAAGGTGGAATGAGGGATGCTTTGAGTCTATTAGACCAAGCTATTTCTTATAGTGACGATGAAGTTGGCTTAGAAGACATACTAACGATAACTGGTGCTGTCTCACAAGGACTTTTAATGGAAGTGGCAGAAGCTCTATTAGAAAGTGATGTTGTTAAAGCATTAAAAGCTGTTGATCAATTAATCCTCGCAGGAAAAGATCCAACAAGATTTATTGAAGATTTCATCTTTTTTTACCGAGACATGCTATTGTATAAAACAGCTCCAGGATTAAATGATGCACTAGAAAGAGTAGCTGTTGATGATGATTTTACGAACATAAGTAACAATACACCGACCAAATGGATTTATCAGACGATTGAAATCTTGAATGAAATCCTTCAAGATATGAAATGGTCCAGTCATCCAAAAATATTCATTGAAGTAGCAATCGTAAAAATTTGTAATCATAAAGCTGAAGTAGCTAACGAAAGTAATGAAGCTTATGAATCTCTACTTAAGAAGGTCCAACTATTAGAGCAGAAGTTAGCGAATATTGGCTCTATACCAATACAAGATCAATCAACGGTTGTTGAAACTCCTAAGAAAAATCAAGGTCAATTTAACTTTAAATCAGGAAAAAGTGGCATAAGTAGTGGCCAAATTAAAGAGATGCTTAGACAAGCATCAAAACCTGACTTGCAGCGTCTTACTAGTAATTGGGGCCAAGTTATGGATACTGTAAAAAAACAAAGTGTGCCAGCGCATGCTTGGTTATCTGACAGTAAACCTGTAGCAGCTTCGAAATCAACAATTTTACTTGCTTTCCAAAATGAAATGCATAGGGATATGGTTGATACAAAATTTCGTTTACTAGTAGAACAAGTAATTTTAGAAGTCTTTCGTGAGCAGTATAACATTTTGACATTATTAAATAATCAGTGGGAAAATGTAAAAGATGACTTTGTCAGGGAACAACGTGGTGAGTCAAATGCTGCACATGAAGGTGATCCAATTGTTGAGGAAGCATTAAAACTAGTAGGTTCAGATTTAATTGAAATAATTGAATAATGAAAGTGAGGAACATTAAATGAAAAACATGGGAAATATGATGAAGCAAATGCAAAAACTACAAAAGCAAATGGCGCAAGCGCAAGAAGAGCTTAAATCAAAAACAGTAGAAGCGACTGCTGGTGGCGGTATGGTAAAAGTTATTGCTACTGGAGAGAAAAAAATTATTGAAGTAATCATTGATAAAGAAGTTGTTGATCCTGAGGACGTAGAAATGCTTCAAGATTTAGTATTGGCTGCTACGAACGAAGCATTGAAAATGGCAGATGATTTAATTAATCAGGATATGGGTAAGTTCACCAAAGGGATGAACCTACCAGGAATGTTTTAATTAGAGCTTTATTTTGAATATAGCAAAGCGCCCACTCTCTAAGGAATGAGATCCTTAATAATAGATGGGCGCTTGTGCTTCTCGTAGGAGGAGAGTTTTTTGCAATACCCTGAGCCAATATCGAAGTTAATAGAAGGATTTATGAGGTTGCCAGGAATTGGTCCAAAAACGGCAAGTCGACTGGCGTTTTTTGTATTGGATATGAAAGAAGATGACGTTTTGGACTTTGCAAAGGCATTAGTAAATGCGAAACGAAACCTCACCTATTGTTCTGTTTGTCATAATATTACCGATTCGGATCCATGCTATATTTGTGAAGATCAAAAACGTGATAAAACTGTAATATGTGTACTTCAAGATGCAAAAGATGTTATAGCTATGGAAAAAATGAGGGAATATCATGGTTTGTATCATGTTCTTCAAGGAGCAATATCTCCAATGGATGGTATTGGGCCAGAGGATATCAAAATTCCTGAACTTTTAAAGCGACTTCAAGATGATACAATTCAAGAAATCATCTTAGCTACAAACCCTAATATTGAAGGTGAAGCAACAGCGATGTATATTTCTCGCCTTGTTAAACCTACGGGAATTAAAGTAACTAGAATTGCTCATGGTCTTCCGGTGGGCGGCGATTTAGAATATGCAGATGAAGTTACACTTTCAAAAGCTATTGAGGGTCGTAGAGAGTTATAGGTAAAGGGGTAGTTCTATGCTTTTTAAGAAAAAAGGTAGGATTCGAAAAGAGGAAAACAGGCGATTAGTAGAAGAAATTGAACATCAAAAGTATCAGTTAATGACTCAAAGAGAACTAGTTGAAAAAAGTGTTGAGCCATCAGAAGAAGTTTTACTGAAATTAAAAGTTACGGAAGCGAAGTACCTATTCTTATTAAAAGAAGCTAGAATTAGAAGAACGAACATGGAAAATTCTTAAACTTGGATTTTCTATGTTCTTTTTTTGTCTTCTACGTAATAGGATAACTATTGAGAGCTTGTCAATAAACGTTGGAGGGTGATTAAATGGATCCGATTATCGTAGTTACTATATTAGGAGGAATTATCTTTTTGCTATTAGTATTAGGTGCTCCAATCAAACCATTGCGTTTTATTGGACAAGGAATGATTAGATTAATTATCGGCGCTTTGTTTTTATTTTTCCTCAATGCCTTTGGTTCTGTTTTCGATTATCATATACCAATTAATTTAGCTACGGCGTCAGTATCTGGTTTTCTTGGGATTCCAGGACTAATAGCGTTAGTAATTATTGACCTTTTTGTCCTATAAGCAAAGCAGTAAACAATTACCAGTAAATCATTTGTTTTGAAGCCTTGTGTAATGGGTAAATGCATGGTATATTATAAAAACACTCTTCGTGACAAACTTCGTCATAAAAACGACAAAAATTGACGTTGACAAGTTTTGTTTAGAGTGTTATTATATTGTAAGTCGCCAAAACGACTAACGAAACAAACTAAATTATTAAGTTGTTGACAACGAGAAATTATAGTGATATAATAAAGTTCTTGTTGTGAAAACGACAGCTTGTTCTTTGAAAACTGAACACACAGCCAAGCGAATTAAAGAGATAGTAAATATCTCGTCAATGAATTATTATTTTTGAGCTATATCAAACACTTTTATGGAGAGTTTGATCCTGGCTCAGGACGAA
>NZ_QOUX01000035.1 GCF_004116265.1 Anaerobacillus alkaliphilus
GTCCTGAGCCAGGATCAAACTCTCCATAAAAGTGTTTGATATAGCTCAAAAATAATAATTCATTGACGAGATATTTACTATCTCTTTAATTCGCTTGGCTGTGTGTTCAGTTTTCAAAGAACAATCATATTACTCTATCGCTCGTCGGCGACTTAATTAATATATCATGTCTCTCTTGCAGTGTCAACAACATTTTTTTGAATGTTTTTTGACGTTTCTTCGGAGCGACAAATAATAATTTAACACGTAGGTAAATTAAAGTCAATAACATTTTATACAAAAAACCAATTCGTATTTTTAACAATACGAATTGGCTCAATACTAGTCTCTATGTTTCATTTGTGGGAATAGTAATACATCCCTAATTGATGGTGAATTAGTTAGTAGCATTACAAGTCGGTCTATCCCAATTCCTAATCCACCTGTAGGAGGCATACCGTATTCTAAAGCTTCCACGAAATCGTCATCCATCATATGCGCCTCATCATCACCTTGCGCTCGTTCTACTAATTGCGCTTCAAAACGCTCTCGTTGATCAATCGGATCATTTAGCTCTGTAAATGCATTAGCATGTTCTCTAGCAACAATAAATAATTCAAAACGATCAGTAAATCTCTCATCTTCAGGATTCTTCTTGGCTAAAGGCGAAATAGCAACCGGATGACCAAAGATGAATGTAGGCTGAATTAGCTTTTCTTCAACAAAATGCTCAAAGAACTCATTCACAACATGGCCATAGCTCATCGTATCTTTCACTGGAACGTTGTGTTCTTTTGCTAGTTGACGAGCTTCTTCATCCGTCATCTCTTTCCAGAAATCAACACCTGTATATTCTTTTATTGCATCTACCATATGGAGTCTTTTCCATTCAGGTTTTAAATCTACTTCATATTCACCATATTGAACAGTCGTAGTTCCAAGCACTTCTTGGGCAATATGAGCAATTAAGTTTTCAGTTAAAGCCATAATATCTTTATAGTCAGCATACGCTTCATAAAGTTCAATCATCGTAAACTCAGGATTATGTCTTGTTGAAACACCTTCGTTTCTAAACACTCGACCAATTTCATACACTTTTTCAAGACCACCAACAATCAAGCGTTTTAAATGGAGCTCAATTGCAATGCGCATAAATAATTCCATATCTAATGCATTGTGGTGAGTAATAAATGGTCTAGCAGAAGCTCCACCTGCAATAGAATGCATCATCGGTGTCTCTACTTCTAGATAACCTTGAGCATCTAGGTAGTTTCTCATTGACTTAAGAATTTTACTTCTAGTTACAAAAGTATTTCTAACATCTGGATTCATGATTAAATCAACGTAGCGTTGACGATATCTTTGTTCTACATCTTTTAATCCGTGGAATTTGTCCGGTAATGGTCGTAGTGACTTTGTTAGCAACTGAAAATCTTTTACTTTTACTGAAAGTTCTCCAACCTTCGTTTTAAAAGCTGTCCCTGTTACACCTACTATATCCCCAATGTCAATTCCATCAAAGATGTCATATTGTCCTTCACCAACGGCATCTTGTCTTACATAAATCTGAACTTGTCCAGTTAGATCTTGCAAATGGGCAAAACCGGCTTTTCCTTTTCCGCGCTTAGTCATAATACGACCAGCAATCGTCACTTCAACTTCTTTCGCTTCTAAATCTTCTTTTGTTACTTCTCCAAATTCAGCCTCCATTGTATTGGCTGTGTGAGAACGCTCAAATCTTTTTCCAAAAGGATCTAGACCTTCATTCAATAACGATTTCAGTTTTTCCCTACGGACTCGTAACTGATCATTTAATTCTAATTCATTTGACAATTATCTCATCTCCTATAAAGATTTATTAATAAAAGAATATATGTATAGAAAGTAATAGTAACTTGTATGTCCATTTCCTACTAAATGTATAATAGTTTATTTATAACTATAAGAAAACTGCCAGCTTCTTGCTGGCAGTTACTAATTACAGAGGTATTATAGGTTACATAGGAAAGATTGTCAAATTACTTCTACTGCTTCTCTCGCTTCCAATTCTTCTACAAAAGAATAAAGTACATGTTTAATCTCATCTCTTGAGTCGAATTGATTAATTTGGTCCTTTATTTTAGTAGCCCCTTTAATACCTTTTACATACCAAGCAACATGCTTTCTCATTTCACGAACAGCAACTCGCTCTCCTTTTAAGGCAATAAGGCGATCTAAATGAAGCATACAGACATCAAACTTCTCGCGCGGGGTAGGGTCTGCTGCTAACTCACCTGTTTCTAAATATTGAACTGTACGGTATAACATCCAAGGATTACCTAGAGCTGCTCTACCAATCATTACTCCGTCCGCACCGGTAGTTTCGAGCAGCCTTTTCGCATCTTGGGGTGTCTTTACATCTCCATTCCCTATAACGGGGATACCTACTGATTCCTTTACTTGTCTAATAATATCCCAATCTGCAGTTCCTTCGTACATTTGCACTCGAGTTCTACCATGAACCGCTACTGCTTTCCCACCAGCTCTTTCGACAGCTTGAGCATTTCGAACAGCGTAAATATGTTCTTCATCCCAACCCATGCGCATCTTTACTGTTACAGGTTTTTGGACTGCATCAACAACAGCCGCAACCATTTCATAGATTTTATTCGGATCAAGCAGCCATTTTGCCCCTGCATCACATTTCGTGATTTTAGGTACTGGACAGCCCATATTTATATCAATGATATCTGCATTCGTTTGTTGGTCGACTACCTTGGCAGCTTCCACTAAGGTTTGTCTGTCACCACCGAAAATTTGTAAGCTCAATGGCTTTTCTCGCTCATCAACAAAGAGCATCTGTAACGATTTTTCATTTTTTTGCAAAATAGCTTTATCACTAACCATTTCTGCACATACTAGCCCTGCACCGAATTCCTTGGCAATTAAACGGAAAGCCGGATTACAAACTCCAGCCATAGGCGCTAATACTACAGGGTTTTTCAGGGCAATGTCACCGACCCTTAACATGGTGCCACCTCCCGTATATTAATTTATTGAACTCAGATCTTCTTTTCTGACATTTAAAACTAAGGATATCTGGTTAATAAGATCTTCAGAGGGGACACGATTCCCACGTTCGATTTCTCCAAGAACAGATACAGATAAACCTAACTCTGAAGCAAGTTGTTCTTGAGTGTACCCCTTTAGCTTTCGAAACGCTCTAATTCTTCTTCCCCAAATGGACTCTTCCATAACCGAACACCTTCTTTATCTAATAATTCTTGATACACTTGCTCTATTGTTTTCCCCATAGATTGAAAGTAAAGACTTGGAGCAATTTCCTTTAAAGGAATAATAACAAATCCTCGATCAAACATTCTAGGGTGCGGAATATTTAATTCATCCATCTCAATATTTTCTTGATTATATAGCAAAATGTCAAGATCTAATGTTCGAGGACCCCAGCGAACATTAAATTCTCTTCCAGCTTTTTGTTGAATCTCTTGGGTAATTCTCAAAAGCTCAAGAGGTGTAAAAGATGTCTCTATTTCAATAACCATATTTAAAAAATCAGCTTGATCAATGAAACCAATTGGAGATGTTTCATAAATTGAAGAACAACTTTTTATGGAAACATTTACATGATCTTTTAAGCTCTTTACTCCGTATTGTAAAAATTTGTAGCGATCACCGATATTTGACCCTAAAGAAAGATAAACCTTATTTAGCTTCATTTCTATTCCTCACTATTTCAACAGCAACAGAGTGATAGTGACCAACAATCGGTGGATTTGGTTTAATTACTTTAACCGTACAGGCATTTACCAGTATGAAACGTTGCAAAATTTGCTTAGCGATTTCTTCAGCTACTGCCTCAACTAACTTGTATGGAGGACCTTCTACTACCATTTTCACCACATCAAAGATTTCTGCGTAATTTATCGTTTGGTTCAGATCATCTGTTCTTCCAGCTTCTTTAAGGTTAGTTTCGAGGATAACGTCAACTATATACCTTTGTCCTAATTTGGTCTCCTCCGAAAATACTCCATGGTATCCATAAAACTGCATTTGATTTAAATAAATTTTATCCATCAACTACTACCTTTCCCATTAATATATCCATCATTTGAGCTGATCGAGATATCTCTAGCACGTCATGTACTCTCATAATGTGACAACCCTTTGTAATGCCAAAGCAAACCGTAGCTTGGGTACCTTCAAGACGTTCTTTAGGTGGTAAGTCTAAAGCGGTACCTACAACTGATTTTCTTGAGGTTCCAAGCAATACTGGATAACCTAACTGAACAATCTTATCTAAGTTTTGCATAACCTCAATGTTTTGCTGATAATTTTTTGCAAAGCCGATGCCAGGGTCTAGAATAATCTTGTCGTCTTCTACCCCAGCTTGTTCACATAAAGAGATACTCTCTTTTAGGTCAGAAATTACATCTTCAAAAAATGACGTGTACCTACGATTGTCACGATTGTGCGTTAAGACAATCGGTAACTTATGTATAGCAGCTAAGTCCGCAATTTTCGGTTCTGCCTTTGCGCCCCAGACATCATTAATAATTGTAGCCCCTGCTTCAATGGCTCGTTTTGCCACTTCATATTTATACGTATCGATAGAAATAGGAATATCGACGACATTTGATACAGCTTGAATAATCGGTATTACTCGCCTTAACTCTTCTTCTTCACTTACCTTTTCAGCTCCTGGTCTTGTCGATTCGCCACCAATATCAATAATATCAGCACCTTCCTCTACCATTCTAATTGCCCTAGAAACTGCCAAGTCTAGATCAGTATATTTCCCACCATCGGAAAAGGAATCTGGAGTTATGTTTAGGATACCCATTATTAAAGTTTTTTTAGAAAAGTCTAATTCATGCATTCCAAATCTCAACTATATTAACCCCTTTCTAGCTCCTTTATCGTACGAACGTTCTGCTTTGTATATTTACTATAAATGTCTTGCAGAAATTTTGTTAAATTGTTTTCAGCAGTAAGTCTTTGATTGTCTACAACGGTGATAGCTACTACTTCTTGAATTGAATTGGTAACAAAGATTTCATCAGCTTCTAATAACTCATTTTTTTTATAAAAGCCTTCCCTACAAGAAATTTTATTTAACTTGAGTATACTCATGACAAATCTTCTTGTTATTCCGTTTAATATTCCTGTCTGTACTGAAGGTGTAAATACTTGTCCATTCTTCACCCAAAATAGGTTAGAAACAACACCTTCAGCTAGAAACCCTTCTTTTGTAAGAAAGATCCCTTCTGTATCAAATGCCGGAGCTTCTCTCTTCCCAAAAATATTATTAAGGTAATGGTGAGACTTATAACGTATCTCCCCTTCAGGTGTATTTCTTACTGTATTCAAAAGTACTGCTTTTTTTTCACGAGCCAAAGGTGCATTAAGCGGTTTCATAAATATAATCACGTTGGGCTTTACATACGCTTCAGTTTGTAAGCCAATTGGTGCTTCACCAGCAGAAATATTAAATCGAACATAAGCATCAGTAAGGTTATTCAATAATAAAAGCCGATTTAATATTTGTAAAATTTGCTCCTTGTCCATTGAGTAGTGTATGTTTAACTCCCGTAAACTACTAACTAATCGCTGAAAATGGTCATCCAAAAGAAATGGATGACCATTGTAAATCCGGAATGTTTCAAATACGCCTACCCCATATAAAAAACCATGGTCAAAAGGAGAAATTCTTGCCTCATTTTCTTCAATAAATTCTCCATTTATATATATAAACATTTATTACCTCGAGTATTTTTCAATAAAATTTTTTAATAACTTTTTTCCATCTGCCGTCATGATTGACTCTGGGTGAAATTGAACCCCCTCAATTGGAAGTTCTTTATGACGAAGGGCCATAATCTCCCCTTCTGCAGTCTCTGCAGTGAT
This sequence comes from Anaerobacillus alkaliphilus, assembly GCF_004116265.1. Taxonomy (NCBI): domain Bacteria; kingdom Bacillati; phylum Bacillota; class Bacilli; order Caryophanales; family Bacillaceae; genus Anaerobacillus; species Anaerobacillus alkaliphilus. Next base: position 5,884 of record NZ_QOUX01000035.1, read on the forward strand.
TTCTAGACAATCAGGAAGCGTTTCTCTTTTTACGATTAGTGAATGATACCTAGTAGCCGTAAGTGGTAAAGCGATATCTTCAAAAATCGTTTTCCCATCATGAGACATTTCAGATGTCTTCCCATGCATAAGTCGTTCTGCACGAACAACGTCTCCCCCAAACACCTGGGCAATGGATTGATGGCCTAGACATACGCCGAAGATCGGAATTTTCCCAGCAAAATATTTAATTGCCTCCATACTAATCCCAGCTTCATTAGGACTACATGGTCCTGGGGAGATCATTAAGTAGCTAGGATTTAACTCCTCAATTTCCTCAATAGTAATCTTGTCATTACGCTTAACTACAAGCTCTTGACCCATTTCACCTAAATACTGTACAAGGTTATACGTAAAAGAATCGTAATTATCAATCATTAAAATCATGTCGTTGCTCCTCCTCAGCTCTTCACTTTACTTTTCTCTTCTTCACTCAGCTCTTTTGCTTTCCATAGTGCCATGGCTTTCTTTAACGACTCTTTATATTCAGCTTCCGGATCTGAATCAATCACAATGCCAGCTCCGGCCTGAACATAAGCAAAGCCATTTTTTGCAACCAATGTGCGAATTGCGATATTTAATTCCATATTACCATTATACCCAATCCAACCGATAGAGCCAGTATAAACACCGCGACGAACCGGCTCAAGTTCCTCAATAATTTCCATCGTTCTTACCTTTGGGGCTCCAGTGATTGTCCCACCAGGGAAAGTCGCTTCGATTACATCATATACATCATATGTAGGGTCCAGTTTCCCTCGAACATTGGATACAATATGCATAACATGAGAGTACTTTTCGATCACCATTAATTCATTTACTTCCACAGTCCCAAACTGACTAACTCTTCCTAGGTCATTTCGCTCGAGGTCAACTAACATGACATGCTCTGCTTTTTCCTTTTCATTTTCTATTAAAGTACGCGCAAGCATTTCATCCTCAGCTGCATCTTTTCCTCGAGATCTTGTCCCAGCAATTGGACGTGTGCTAATATCTTCGCCCTGCTTCTTTACTAATAGCTCTGGAGAAGCACTGACTAGTTGAAATTCGGGTGTTTCAAAGTAAGACATGTAAGGTGAAGGATTGATCTCACGTAGCTTTTCATATATATGAAAAGGTTCTGTTTCTAATTTTTTTGTTTGTCTAACAGATAAATTCACTTGAAAAACATCACCATTTGCAATATAGTTTTGAACTTTTTTTACGGCAGTCATGAAATCTTCTTGAGATAAAGACGCATCCCAATAGTCAGTAAACTCAAGATTACTGTAGTCCCAGCTCTCTATTTTTGTTGGAGCAAACCACAATTTCTCTAACTCATCTAGTCGTTCTAGCGCTACTGTTTTTTTACCTTCTTCATAATGTGTAATTATCCAGAATAACTCTTCTTTATGATCCAATACAAATACGTCTTCAAACAAAAGGAAGTAAATATCTTCTGTCTCTAAGTCGTCTTGACTTACTTCAGGTAATTCTTCAAATTGTCTAACAAGGTCATAACTAATAAACCCGACAGCTCCACCCTGAAATTCGGGTAAATCATCATTAACCTCTGTTCGGTAAGTAGCCATCCACTCTTTCATCGAAGTCAACAAGGGGCCTTCTTTTACTTCTGCTTGGTCTTTCATTGTAATTGTTAATTTTTGATTTTTCCCTGATAGAATTGCCCAAGGATCAAGGCCTATTATACTGTATCTTCCACCTCGTCCACTTTCTAAGAGGGCATGGTGTTTTTTTGTTTTTGCAAGCTCTTTATATTTTGCAAACCAATCAAAGTCTGTTGCTTTTATCGATTTCCCAACGGAGAACCGTCGAATGGTTTGATTAGTAACAGTTTGTCCCAACTTAAGTTCACACTCCATAGACCATTTTTCTTAGTCTTTCTGTATTTTTATAACTTTATTTTATCACTAATGTTTCCCTTACTAAAAGACTCAACTTCTCCATATTAGAAAAAGCAGTCCTAAATTGAAGTGACCCCTAAAAGTTAGACACGGTTATTTTGTCAGGCAGCTTGCTCAAAATGAGTTCGGTATTGTACCGGACTCATTTTTAATTTTGCCTTCATCCGTTTCGTATTATAGTATTTCATATAC
>NZ_QOUX01000036.1 GCF_004116265.1 Anaerobacillus alkaliphilus
AATTGAATAAATCTAGTGGCGATAGCGAAGAGGTCACACTCGTTCCCATGCCGAACACGATCGTTAAGCTCTTCAGCGCCGATGGTAGTTGGGGGTTTCCCCCTGTGAGAGTAGGACGTTGCTAGGTGATAAAAAAACACATCCATTACGGATGTGTTTTTTTATGTCTATTGAAGAATTTAAACATCAAAAGGACAGACGGTTTCCCCAAAAAAAATAGACTCTATCTAAAGAGTCTGTTAGGAAATATTTAATAAAGAGTGCTTTAGTTTTCTTAATTTTTGTAAATAGTACTTATAAAATTCATCGCTTACATCGGAATTTACAATTTCACGTTCACAAGTTTCACAAATATAAATATCACAAATATGAATACCGGATTGACTCTTAAGTTCACATACGGAACATTTTTCAACGTTATGCCCTTCAGTCATAAGTGTTCACCTCCATAGTTCATTCATTTCCAATGAAAGGTAAACTATACATAAAAAATTCTGATTTTTTGAATATAATTACTTTTCATATATATATGCGACTATCCTTTTGATTGTGTATGTCTTTATTAATGTACAAAGGAACAATTATAAAAGGTTCAGTTAATCGCTGTTTTTCGCTATAATAATAAAACAGTGTTTTTTAATGAAGTGTATAGAGGTGAAACGATGAACCAAAGTAAAAGACCGCTTTATGATGCTCTAGTTTCATTTTCTAATGAAGCTCCAATATCTTTTCACGTGCCTGGTCATAAAAACGGTACAGTATTCTCGAATGATGCCCAGAGTTTATATCGTTCATTATTAGCAATTGATGTTACTGAACTGAGTGGTCTAGACGATTTACATAACCCTACTGGTATAATAAAAGAAGCCGAAGATCTAGCTTGTAACTTGTTTAAATCGAAACATTGCTTTTTCCTAGTTGGAGGTTCTACCGTCGGCAATCTAGCGATGATTATGGCAACATGCCACCAAGGTGATACAGTACTTGTCCAGAGGAATAGCCATAAATCGGTTCTTAACGGACTTAGATTAGCAAAGGTGAACCCTGTATTTATTGAGCCGAGCTTTGATCACAATGCTCAAGTAGCTACGTGTATAGATGAAGCCAGTTTAATTGAAACAATTAAAAAATATCCTAACTCAAGGGCGTTAATCATCACAAGACCTAACTACTATGGATACACAAACCAAATTGATAGAGTAGTTCAAGTTGCCCACGAGCATAATATAGTAGTTCTTGTTGATGAGGCACATGGTGCTCATTTTGGACATCCATCTAACTTGCTGCCCAATTCGGCTATACATTATGGGGCTGATCTTGTTGTTCAATCAGCTCACAAAACGTTACCAGCGATGACGATGGGCTCATTTTTACACTTCAACAGTGGGATAGTAGATATAAATAAAGTAAGACATTATCTTCAGCTATTCCAATCGAGCAGTCCTTCATATCCATTGTTGGCTTCTCTAGATTTGGCTAGATACTTTTTGGCTGAGCTGTCTGAAACCGAATTGAAAGATACCTTAGCTTCCATTAAATTGTTTAAATCACATTTAAGTAATATCCCTCAACTAAAAGTAGTCGAGAATGCTGAATATGACATGGACCCGCTAAAGGTAACGGTACAATCAAGCTGTGAGTTAAGTGGTTATCAACTACAAAAGCTGTTGGAGGAAGAAGCTATTTATACAGAATTAGCTGACCAGAACAATGTCCTCTTTGTTATGCCATTAATAATAAAAAATGACCTTCAGGGTGTCTGCCAAAGAATAAAGAACAAATTAAAAAATTTAGCTGTTGTAAATGCCAAAGCGAAAGTTACACCTAAAATTATTAATAAAACATCTAGCTTAGCATTAACCTACGAGGAAATGGAAGTACTTGAAGTGGAAACTGTTCGTTTAGAAAACTCAATTGGTAGAATTGTCTCAGAAGCAATCATTCCTTATCCACCAGGTATTCCATTATTAATAAGTGGTGAAAAAATTGAGAATAAGCATATAGATGAATTAATTGAATTAAAACAAGCTGGGGCCTATTTTCAAGGAACTAATATTTTTGACGAGGGTCTCAAGGTATTTAAATATAGATAAAGTGGGGAAGACATAATGAATGAGAAATTTATTACATTTGAAGGCGGAGAGGGAGCAGGGAAAACATCTGTAATTCAACAGTTATCTCAAATCCTTCAAGATGAAAATGTAGACTTTATTACAACGAGAGAGCCTGGAGGCATTAAGATTTCGGAAAGTATTCGCCATATAATTTTGGATACGAATAACAAAGAGATGGATGGGAGAACAGAGGCCCTACTATATGCTGCTGCGAGAAGACAACATTTAGTTGAGCGCGTCATTCCAGCATTAGAGCTAGGAAAGATCGTGTTATGTGATCGTTTTCTAGATAGTAGTTTAGTCTACCAGGGAATTGCTAGAAGACTTGGGTTAGAAGAGGTCTATGCCATTAATTCGTTTGCCATCGAAAATAGTTTACCAAAGCTTACTTTTTATTTTGATATAGAGCCAGAAAAGGGCCTTGCCAGGATTGCTCAAAATAAAGAACGAGAAATTAATCGCTTAGACCAGGAGAATCTGGAGTTTCACTATAAAGTTCGAGAAGGTTATCTGAAATTACTAGAAATGTTTCCAGAACGTATAATTAAGATTAATGCAGATCGACCGCTAGAGGAAGTTGTAGATGAAACGAAAGAAAAGCTATTCTCCTATTTAAACATCAAATAAATTCTAGGTAGCCTTTTTGGAAGGTTACCTTTTAAAATTTAAATAATACTTTAAACGTAAACCATTACTTAGGTTCTTCAATGGACATCTGTTATAATAGGATAAATAAAGGCTTTATTAATAAAGGTAGCGTAACTATATTCCTAAGGAGGTTAAAGGATGAAACTTGTTGTCGCAATTGTCCAAGATAAAGATAGTAACAACCTTGCTAATGCTCTTGTGAAAGGAAATTTCAAAGCCACAAAACTAGCTAGTACAGGTGGATTTTTAAAAGCTGGTAACACGACGTTTTTTATAGGTACTGAAGATCATAAAGTCGATGATGTATTAACTATTATTAGAGATAATTGTAAGAATAGAGATCAATTAGTAGCGCCAATATCTCCAATGGGAGGAAATGCTGATTCGTATATACCATATCCTGTGAACGTTAAAGTTGGTGGTGCAACTGTGTTTGTATTACCTGTAGATCAGTTTGAGAGATTTTAAGGTGGTAGAAGTATGACATGGAACGAAATCTCTGAAACTCAAGAAAAAGTAGTGAAGATTATTAAGAACAGTATCAACAAGCAGCGACTTTCACATGCTTATTTATTCGATGGATCAAAGGGAACGGGGAAGAGAAGAGTCGCTTTACAACTTGCGAAAACATTTTTCTGTCAAAATGTTCAAGGATCTAATGCGTGTGAAAAATGTGCAGACTGTAAAAGAATACAATCAGGCAACCATCCAGATGTCCACATAATTCAACCTGAAGGCCAAACAATTAAAATAGAACAAATCCGCGACCTTAAAAAGGAATTTTCCTTTCGTGGTGTAGAATCAGTCAAGAAGTTCTATATCATAGAAGATGCCGAAAAAATGACAGTTAGTGCAGCTAATGGACTGTTGAAATTCTTAGAAGAACCTGATGGACAATCAATAGCAATCTTAACAACGACAGAGGTGCACCGAATTCTAAATACGATTCTTTCTAGAGTCCAAATTCTCTCTTTTGTTCCATTAACGCCAGAAAAACTAATTGAAAACCTCGAAAATAGTGGCATTGCTAAACCGCTTGCTAAGTTATTAGGGCAATTAACGAATGATCTGGAGGAAGCTTACCAGCTTTACCATGAGGATTGGATTGCACAAGCCCGTAACATAGTGATACAATTAGGTGAGGAAGTGTGTACAAGACCACATCAGGTTTTGCTCACTCTTCAAGAAACTTGGTTACCTCATTTTAAGGAGAGAGCCCAGTTGAATTTAGGTTTAGACATCTTGTTACTTTGGTATCGCGATGTTCTTCGTACCTTGATAGCAACAGATGACCAACTTATTTTTGTTGATCAGATCGATAAATTAGAAAAACATGCATTAAAGAGCTCACAGCAGAAGGTTAGCCAACATATGGCTAATATTCTAGAAGCAAAGAGACGATTAAGTGCAAATGTAAATCCTCAATTGTTGATGGAACAATTAATGCTGAGGTTACAGGAGGGATAATGTATAGTGCATCAGGTAGTCGGTGTAAGGTTTAAAAAAGCGGGAAAAATATATTATTTCTCCCCTGAAGATATAGAGGTACAAAAAGGTGAGCTAGTCATCGTTGAGACAGCTAGAGGGATTGAGTATGGCAAGGTTGTCATTGGTAGAAAAGTTGTCGGAGATCAGGATGTTGTTTTTCCTCTTAAAAAAGTTGTTCGAATTGCCAATGAAAAAGATCGTACAACAGTAGAAGAGAATAAAGCAGCGGCAAAAGAGGCTTTTGAAGTTTGCTTAGACAAAATCCAAGAACATAACTTAGATATGAAACTTGTAGACGTAGAGTACACGTTTGATCGAAACAAAGTTTTATTCTACTTTACAGCCGATGGACGAATTGATTTTAGAGAACTAGTAAAAGATTTAGCAGCAATTTTTAGGACAAGGATTGAACTAAGACAAATAGGGGTTCGCGATGAAGCGAAAATGTTAGGTGGAATAGGTCCTTGTGGTAGAATCTTGTGCTGTTCTTCATTCCTAGGAGACTTTGAACCGGTTTCTATTAAAATGGCTAAAGACCAGAGTTTATCTCTTAATCCAACGAAGATTTCTGGGTTATGTGGACGATTAATGTGTTGTTTGAAATATGAGAACGACAATTATGAAACTGCAAAACAAGAACTTCCTGATATCGGGAAGCCAATCGTTACCACTCACGGTAAGGGTCGTGTGATTGGTTTAAATATTCTAGAGCAACTTATACAAGTTGAACTAAACGATCAGCGAATTATGGAATTTACACTTGATGAGCTAATCAGTGAAGGAGCATTACCTACTCAAACCACAAATATTGAGGTGTAAAGTAAACGTGGATAAAAAAGGGGTCTTTTCACGAGTAAGTCTTATGGAAGAAAAGATAGGTGGCCTTTATCGTGAATTAGGGGAGTTAAAGGAACATTTAGCCCTCCTCTTAGAAGAGAATCAACATCTTAAGATTGAAAACGACCATCTACGTTCTCGGATCGAAAAAGCATCTGATCAGAAGCAAGAAGAAGTAAAAGAAAAAAAGGTAGACAATGAAAAAGTTGATATTGGGGAAGGTTATGATAACTTAGCCAGACTATATCAAGAAGGGTTTCACATTTGTAACCTTCATTATGGGAGTATTCGTAAAGAGGGAGACTGTCTTTTTTGCTTGTCGTTCTTAAATAAAAAGTAATGATTAGGAGGTGGATATATCCCACCTCTTTTTTTGTGCTTAATGGAAACTACTACCCGTGATTTGATATAATCAAGTTTATTAATGATACGAGGAGATTAGCAAACAATGGTTAAAATCGAGCAAGATGAACGGATAGATCATTTACCTAATGAAAAATTGAAAATTATTCAAAGCCCAGATGTTTTTTCTTTCTCAATGGATGCAGTTTTTCTAGCCAAGTTCTGTTATGTACCAATTCAAAAAGGTGATATTGTTGATCTGTGTACGGGAAATGGTGTTATACCATTACTACTCAGCGAACGAAGCAAAGCAAAGATCACTGGAGTCGAAATACAAGAACGCTTATTTCATATGGCAGTGAGAAGTACAGAGATGAATGAGCTGAGTGAACAAATTACGTTCCTTCATGGCGATATTAAGAATGCTCCTACGAGCCTGGGTAAAGGTAAATTTGATCTAGTAACTTGTAATCCGCCGTATTTTAAAACGGTAACAGAGAAAGAATGGAATGAGAATAAACATTTTGCGATCGCTAGACATGAAATCTACTGTGACTTGGATGATGTTCTTCGTGTTAGTGGTGATCTTGTTAAAGAAAGAGGAAAGGTCGCCATTGTTCATCGTCCTGACCGTTTAATTGATATCATTACTTCTATGAAAAAATATCAAATCGAGCCAAAACGAATTCAATTTGTTCACCCTAAGAAAGAACGTGAAGCGAATATATTATTAGTAGAAGGTATAAAAAACGGTAAGTCAGGGATAAAAATTTTACAACCACTATTCGTATATCATGATGATAATACATACACCGAAGAGTTTAAAAACATTTATTTTTCATAGTCTTGAAGGAGGTTATATACACTGATGTGGATTCAAAAAAGTTTTCACAATGAAGAAGCAGGGGCATTATATTTAGTGCCAACACCAATAGGAAATTTAGAGGATATTACATACCGAGCGTTACAGGTTTTAAAAACAGTAGACATAATTGCAGCCGAAGATACAAGACAAACGAAGAAGCTTTGTAACCATTTTGAGATAACCACCAAACTTGTTAGCTATCATGATCATAATAAGCAATCTAGCGGCTCAAGACTAGTAGAAGAGATACAGACTGGTAAAAAGGTGGCTTTAGTAAGCGATGCTGGAATGCCAGCTATCTCTGATCCTGGGTATGAGCTGGTTGTTAGTTGTATTCAAGAAAATATACCAGTGATCCCATTACCAGGTGCAAATGCAGCTTTACCTGCCCTGGTTGCTTCTGGATTCCCAACAGAAAATTTTTATTTTTACGGGTTCTTAAATAGGCAAAAAAAAGATAAGAAAAAGCAATTAGACACATTGAAAAATATCCAATGCCCAATTATTTTTTATGAATCACCACATCGTTTAAAAGAAACGTTACAGACGATCCTTGAGCAATTAGGAGATCGAAAAATTTCAGTCTGCCGTGAACTTACGAAGAAATTTGAAGAATTTATTAGAGGACACGTCAGTGAAGTAATTGACCACTATACGAAGGAAGACCCAAGAGGTGAATACTGTCTTATCTTAGAAGGGGCAGCTGATGAGGCGATTGTAAATGATGATATTTGGTGGACGGATCTTACGATAGAGCAACATATTGAACATTACATTGCAATCCAACTTTCGTCAAAGGAAGCGATAAAACAGGTGGCAAAAGACAGAAACCTACAGAAGCGAGAAGTATATCAAGTGTATCATAACGAAAAATAAGGCTGACATATAATGTCAGCCTGTTTTTTATAATATTATTTTACTGTTTTTTCAACGAAGTTTTGAAGTTCAGCAATAATTTCTTTAGCACCGCTTGGACTTAAGATGATTTTACCGCCAGCTAATGATAAGTTATCGTCATTTACTTCGCCAGTTACTTGGCAAGTCATGTTTGGCTTATATTTTTTTAAGATGATGCGATCGCTATCAACGTAAATTTCTAAAGCATCCTTTTCTGCAATATCAAGTGTACGGCGAAGCTCGATTGGAATAACCACGCGTCCTAACTCATCAACTTTACGAACAATTCCTGTAGATTTCATTTATTTTCTCCTCCTGAGTGATTGTTTTTTATCTATCGTCAATTCTTCATTTTTCGACATTTTTCTCTGTAAATTAAGAATACCAGCGTTTCCAAAAGAAGTCAATTAGTATTCTTCAATTTTTTACTAGTTTTGTAGATTTATTAAATTTATACAACCGTCAAGCTAGTCATACCAACAAATTTCTTCATTTGACATATTTTTGAACATTGGTTTTTAATTTAAAAATTTTACAATTATTAGTCAATTTAAGTGTAAATAACCAGTTGTTATTTCGACAAAACTAAAAGTTATAACTAGCTAAAATTCGACAAATTTTGCAGCTATGAAAAACTAACTATTTGGGTAAACTTGACATGAGTAATAACATTAGGTATATTTTTGCCAAAGAGTTTGAAGAAAGTATGAAGAAACACTCATATAATAAATAATAATTATTCCTGTGAAAAGATAAGTAAAAAGGAAATCCTATCTATGGTTATAAAAACTATAGGCAGAGAGCCAGGGGAGCTGAAAACTGGTATAGGTGGAACTTTTGAAAATGGTCTTGGAGGATTTGCCTTCGAGCAAGCTTTGGCTAGTAAGGGGGCAACGTGGATCAAGCGTTAATTGGTTAAGTTGCAATTGAGTAACTTACTGAGCCTTGTCATCGTGAGATACAAGGGAATTTGGGTGGTAACACGTGAGAAGATAACTCTCGTCCCTTTTTTAGGGTGAGGGTTTTTTTGTATGGAAAATAGTCGATTATTTAAGGAGGAAGAACGATGACTAACAAAACATTTTATTTAACTACACCAATCTATTACCCAAGTGACAAGCTTCATATAGGTCATGCCTATACAACCGTGGCAGGTGACGCTATGGCAAGGTATAAACGATTACGTGGGTATGACGTAATGTACTTGACAGGGACTGATGAACATGGACAAAAAATTGAACGAAAAGCTGAAGAAAAAGGCGTGAGCCCTCAGCAGTTTGTTGATGAAATTGTAAGTGGAATTCAAGACCTATGGAAAAAGTTAGATATCTCATATGATGATTTCATCCGCACAACCGAAACTAGGCACAAAGAGATTGTTCAACAAATTTTTCAACGATTATTGGACCAAGGAGATATTTATTTAGATGAATATGAGGGATGGTATTGTACACCTTGTGAGTCATTCTATACTGAAAGACAATTGAAAGATGGGAACTGCCCTGACTGTAACAGACAGGTGGAGAAGGTTAGGGAAAAATCTTATTTCTTTAAAATGAGTAAGTATGCTGACCGCCTTTTAAAATATTACGAAGACAACCCTGGCTTTATCCAGCCGGAGTCTAGAAAAAATGAAATGATAAATAACTTTATTAAGCCAGGATTAGAGGATCTTGCTGTTTCTAGAACTTCTTTTGAATGGGGTGTACAGGTACCTAACGATCCGAAGCACGTCGTCTACGTATGGATCGATGCGCTTTCGAATTATATCACTGCTCTAGGATACGGTACATCAAATCAAGAAAAGTATGAAAAATACTGGCCAGCAGATGTTCATTTAGTAGGAAAAGAAATTATTCGTTTCCATACGATTTATTGGCCTATTATGCTGATGGCTCTAGATCTTCCTTTGCCAAAGAAGGTATTTGGTCATGGTTGGTTATTAATGAAGGACGGAAAGATGTCGAAATCTAAAGGAAATGTAGTTGATCCAGTCCCATTAATTGAACGTTACGGATTAGATTCACTTCGTTATTACTTACTTCGAGAAGTACCATTTGGTTCGGACGGAGTTTTTACTCCAGAGAGCTTTGTCGAGCGAGTTAATTTTGACTTAGCTAACGATTTAGGAAATCTTTTAAATCGAACTGTAGCCATGATTAATAAGTATTTTGATGGTGAAGTTCCAGGCTATATAAAAGATGCAACAAGTTATGACGTTAATTTAGTTGCACTTGCAGAAGAAACAGTGGAAAAGGTTGAAAATGCAATGGAAGATATGGAGTTTTCTGTCGCATTAGCAGCGATATGGCAACTGGTTAGTAGAACAAATAAATACATTGACGAAACACAACCATGGGTTTTAGCAAAGAGTGAGGAAAACAAATCTCAATTAGGATCTGTTCTTTATCATTTAGGAGAGTCGTTACGTTATGTTTCAATTCTAATCCAACCGTTCTTAACAACGACTCCTAAGAAAATTTGGGAACAACTTGGAATTACTGAAAAAGAAACAACGTGGGATAGCTTAAGACAATTTGGTGGATTACAGTCAGGAGTTACTATTTCTAAGGGTGAACCGATTTTCCCAAGACTAGAAACAGCTGATGAAGTTGCTTATATTGTCACGATGATGGAAGGATCATCGACTTCAACTACTTCAGAAACCGAAGATGAGGTAAAAGTAGAAGCACCTGAAACTGAAGAAATCACGATTGATGAGTTTATGAATATAGATTTACGTGTTGCAGAAGTACTAAAAGCTGAGCCGGTCAAAAAGGCCAAAAAACTCTTGAAAATTCAATTGGATTTGGGTTACGAACAACGCCAAGTTGTCTCGGGTATTGCAGAGCACTATTCGCCAGAGGAGCTTGTTGGTAAAAAAGTTATCTGTGTTACGAATTTAAAACCAATTACACTTCGCGGTGAGTTATCGCAGGGGATGATCCTAGCAGCTTCTCATAACGGTAAATTAACATTAGCAACAATTGAACAAACTCTACCGAATGGTTCGCAAGTGAAATAACAATTATGAATTGACAATGATGAATTATGAATTGGTTTAGGTTCTGCTTCGAAGCAATACCCTGACTAATTAATAATTCAAAATTCATAATTGACAATTAAAAAGGAGTTTTAAAAAATGTTATTCGACACACATGCGCATTTAAATGCCGATCAGTTTGAAGAGGATGTTGAGGAAGTGATCAAGCGAGCCCAGGCAGAGGGAGTAACGAATATTGTCGTAGTGGGCTTTGATGAGAAAACAATAAAAGGTGCTCTACAATTGGCTGAAGATTACGAGTTCATTTATGCTGCAGTAGGTTGGCATCCAGTTGATGCTATTGATATGACTGAAAAGCACTTAGCCTGGCTTGAAGAGCTAGCAAGTCATCCTAAAGTAGTTGCCCTAGGTGAAATGGGCTTAGATTACTATTGGGATAAATCCCCTAAGGAAGTGCAGCAAGAGGTCTTTCGCAAACAAATTCAGTTAGCACGAAAAGTGAAGCTACCAATTATCATCCATAACCGAGATGCTCATGAGGATATCGTAAAGATCTTAAAAGAGGAACATGCTCATGAAATTGGTGGGATCATGCATTGTTTTGGAAGTAGCCTTGAAATTGCCAAACAATGTATTTCTATGAATTTTTTTATTTCTTTTGGCGGACCGGTTACTTTTAAAAATGCGAAACGTCCAAAAGAAGTAGCAAAAGAAATTCCCTTAGAATGGTTGTTAATTGAGACGGATTGTCCATATTTAGCTCCCCACCCATATAGAGGGAAGCGCAATGAGCCAAGTTATGTTAAACTAGTAGCAGAAACAATTGCAGAATTAAAAGAAATGACCTATGACGAAGTTGTTCAGGTTACAAACGATAACGCAAAGAGACTTTTTGCTATAATTTGACAGTGGTTTTTGTCGAATTTTAAAGAGGCTTGTCTATTATAAACTAACTTCTAGTTAGTTCTACAATCAAGAAAACAGGCATATGCTAGTCTTGTCGAACAGTTTTTGTTCCCTTTTTAGTCCATTTTATGGATAATTACACGTAAAGCTTCTGAGAGGGGGAATTTTTTTACATTGACAAGACTGGCATAACTCTATATAATTCGGTCCTTAGAAGGGGGAGTTTTTAACTATGATACCAAACATGAAGAAACTTTTTTCCGAAAGCCTTACTGGAAAAAGGTTAATCATGTCCATCGTTAGTATGATATTACTAGTTGGGGTGGTTAGCGTTGCTGCTTATGAGCTAACAAAAACATCTGTTACACTAGTAGTAAATGGGGAAGAAACAAACCTCAAAACTCATGCCAAGACTGTAGATGAACTAATGTTGGAGAATGATATATTAGTAGGTGAGCACGACTTTGTTGAACCGTCACTAGATAGCTTGTTATCAAATGATGTTAATGTTGTGTGGATTCCTGCGAAGTTAGTCTATTTAACAAATAATGGTGAAAAGCTACCAGTATGGACCACATCTAGTACGCTAGAAGATTTAGTTAAGGAATTAAATTTAGAAGTTGGTGACTATGATAAGATAGTGCCAAGTCTAGAAACAGCTCTTGTTGAAGATATGAATATTACTTATGAGTCCGCCTTCACAGTTACTATACATAGTGACGGTGAGGAGAAAGAAGTGTGGACTACTTCGACAACTGTCGCTGACTTTTTAAAAGCAGAAGACATTATTCTAGGAGAGCTTGATAGAGTAGAGCCATCGCAAGCTGAAATTGTAAAAGCTAATACCGAAATCAATATCATTAGAGTACAAAAGGTCACCGATGTTGTGGAAGAAACAATTGACTTTGCAACGGTAACTAGAAATGACAATTCTCTTACAAGAGGAACTGAAAAAGAAGTTCAAAAAGGTCAAAAAGGAAAAGTTGCAAAACATTTTGAAGTAATTCTTGAAAATGGAAAAGAAGTATCTAGAGAGTTAGTAAAAACAGAAACTGTTCAACAAAGTACTGATCGAGTAGTGGCTGTTGGAACAAAGCAACCAGCTCCTGTTCAACAAGTGTCCCGTGGTGGGACGCCTGGTGATTGGGTGACGTTTTCTTCGACCGCTTATACTGCTTATTGTAATGGATGTTCAGGCATCACAGCTACTGGATTAAACTTACGTACAAATCCAGATAAAAAGGTTGTTGCCGTCGATCCTAATGTAATACCTTTAGGTTCTATTATTGAAATTCGATACAATGGTAGAATACTAGGCCAATATCGAGCAGCTGATACTGGCTCTGCTATTCAAGGTCGAAAAATTGATATCTTTATGGCTGAACGCAGTGATGCACTTCGTTGGGGTCGTAAAAATGTTCAGGTACGTATTGTTAAATAGCATGCAAAAGAGGGTGACAGAGTCATCCTCTTTCTTGTTTTCACCATAGTAGACGCTATATACTATAAAGATCAATTGTGAATGGTGAATTTTGAATTATAAATTGGGCTTTAGGAAAGCTTCGAAGCTCTTCAATAATAATTCAAAATTGACAATTCATAATTCGAAATTATTTTTTTCGGAGGACTTATGAAAATAAAAGAAATTATCGTTGTTGAGGGTAGGGATGATACCGTTGCCGTTCAAAACGCCGTAGATGCCGATACAATCGAAACAAATGGTTCTGCAATAGGAAAGCAAGTAATTGAGCAAATTAAGCTTGCTAAGGAGCGTAGAGGGGTTATTATCCTAACAGATCCTGATTACCCTGGAGAACGAATCAGAAAAATTGTTAGTCAGCAAGTTCCGGGTTGTAAGCACGCATTTCTACCTAAGAAAGAAGCGATCTCAAAGAATGGAAAGGATCTCGGGGTTGAAAATGCGTCACCAGAGGCTATTCGTAGTGCTTTATCTGATGCTCAACAAGAAGAAGAAGAGTGGATTGAGCAAGTAAGTCTAGAGGAACTTTTGGCACTAGGTTTAATAGGTGGAAAAAAAGCAAGGGCTCGCCGTGAGCGATTAGGTGATCTCTTAAAAATTGGTTATACGAATGGAAAGCAGCTGTATAAAAGGCTTATTATGTTTAAAATAAAAGCAGAAGAGTTTTCTGTGGCAATTGCAGGTGTACTGAAGGAGGAAGAAAATGAGTAAAGAAATTGCAACACCTAATCGTACGAAAGAAATTTTAAAAAAATATGGATTTTCTTTTAAGAAAAGCTTGGGTCAAAACTTTTTAATTGATACGAATGTACTGAGAAATATTGTAGGTTGTGCGGATTTACATGAAAATTCAGGAGCTATTGAAATTGGACCAGGAATAGGTGCCCTGACAGAGCAGCTTGCGAAACGTTGTGAAAGAGTTGTTGCCTTTGAAATAGATCAGCGGTTGCTACCAATTCTTAACGAAACATTAGCACCTTACCCTCATGTAACTGTTATTCATTCAGATGTGCTCGAGGCAGATATACATAGCGTAATAAAAGAAAATTTTAAAGAAAACCAAGATCTAATGGTAGTAGCAAACCTACCCTATTATGTAACAACACCTATTTTAATGAAATTGTTAGAGGAGAAGCTCCCTATTCGTGGGATTGTAGTGATGATCCAAAAAGAGGTTGCTGAACGGATTGCAGCTAAGCCTGGAACGAAAGATTATGGCTCGTTATCAATTGCTGCCCAATACTACGCTGAAGCTTCTACTGAGATCATTGTACCGAAAACGGTATTTGTACCACAACCGAATGTAGATTCAGCGGTATTACGGTTAACGTTAAGAACCGAGCCAGCTGTTAAGGTAAAAGATGAAGAATTCTTCTTCAAGCTTGTCAAAGCTAGCTTCGCACAACGAAGAAAAACACTAATGAATAATTTAACCCATAATTTATTTTCGAAGACTGAAAAAGAGGCAATCGAGGCAGTTTTGACAGAATGTAACATTGATCCAACACGTAGAGGTGAGACACTCTCAATGGAGGAGTTTGGGTTACTTGCAAATTCTCTACTTGAGATTAAATAATTTATAGACCCGGATATCTTATTAACAATCACTGAAATACAGTTCTCCTCATAGGCTATAGGTGAGGAGGTGTGTTTCTTGAAAGTAAAGGTTGGCGATTTAGTAACAAGAAGGTCATACGGTAACGACTTACTTTTTCGTATTTCAAAAATAGATGATAACCAAGCAATAATTATTGGAGAAGAGATGCGCCTAATTGCAGACTCTCCCCTTTCGGATTTAGACCTAGTCTCTGAATCAGAGAAAGGCCTAAGGCAAGTTGAAGAAAAGAAAAAAGAAGATAATTGCTATCGACTGTTTAGGCAAGATAGTAGACTGACGAGAAATAGAAATGAATATGAAATGACATCCGGCTATAACAGTAATTGTTCTTACTTTGAACTACCGGGTCGAATTCTTCACATTGATGGTGACCCAGTTTATTTAAAGAAGTGTACCGATTTATATGAAAAACTCGGAGTACCTATTTACGGTGTTCATATGCAAGAAAAGGAAATGCCATTACAGATAACCCCGCTTCTTGAAATGGTTAGACCAGATATACTTGTCATTACAGGTCATGATGCTTATATGAGAAGTAAAGGCGAACCAAATGAAGTAAAGGCATACCGAAACACAAGATACTTTGCAGAAGCGGTTCGAGAGGCTAGAAAGTTTGAACCTCACATTGATCATTTAGTTATATTTGCAGGTGCCTGCCAATCGTATTTTGAGACATTAATTAGAGCAGGTGCAAACTTTGCTAGCTCACCTGACAGAATTAATATCCACGCATTAGATCCAGTTTATATAGCGGCCAAAGTTAGTTTGACACCTTTTACAGATAGCGTAAGCATTTGGGAGTTGTTAAGAAATACATTAACTGGTGAAAAGGGATTAGGCGGAATAGAAACGCGCGGGTTATTACGACGAGGTATGCCCCTAAAGAACAACGAAGATCATATATATGTTTCGACAAGGAAGAAGGAGCACTAGTGCTCCTTCTGTTTTTTGTTCATATTAGTCAAATCCATTAACTTTGGACAGTTTATGTTCTTTCAATTTTTTCAATTATTTTACATAATATCGAAATTTTAAGCAATAATATCTAATGTTTGAGAAATTAGTCAAAAAAAGTTGAACGAATAGTGTTGACAAATATTTTGTTTACTTGCTATAATTTTAATTTTGTTTGACATTATTGGTCGGCTGTGTTACACTCTGTATAAGTGAGGTGGTTTCAATAATGGGAAAAACTTTAGTGGACATTAAGCGAACGTTAGACGCTAATATTGGAAAAAGGATTACAATAAAAGCGAATGGTGGTCGTCGTAAAACAATTGAACGTTCTGGTTTTCTTGAAGAAACATACCCGTCTGTATTCATAATTAAGCTTGATGAAGATCAAAACGCCTTTGAAAGAGTGTCATATAGCTATGCAGACGTTTTAACGGAAACAGTGCAGTTAACAGTATGTGAGGATGAAAATGCCGTTGCTGTAGAAGTTGAATAGTTCTTGGTGAAAAAGAGGTATACTCATTTTGGGTCTGACTTCTCCCTAGAAAAGTATGTAGTACATACTTCTTAAGGGAGGTGCCTGACGCTTAGGTAATGAGTGTAGCTCTTTTTTATTTTGGGAAGGTTTAGCTATGTTTGTAATCATTTTTAAAAAGGCAAACAAAGTCTAGGCTTTAAGTAAGGCTGTTTTCGCAAAGTTTGTTGCTTTCGTAAAAATCACATAAGCCGGATTTTTACACAAAATACAAAGAATTCACAACTAATTTAGTAAGTATTGCTCTTTTCTTACAAAATTTATTGGCTGATATCTTCATCTAGGGTATTTTTCGATTATTTTAGGATAAAAAGCCACAATATTTACGAAAAGAGCCTTAAATAAAGACACTAAGAAACGGGTACATTATAAGCGTCGTAACAATGTTAATTAAAGGGGTTGTTTTAAATGGCTAGAAGGCGAGGAATAATGTCTGAGCAATTTAAAGTAGAACTTGCAAAAGAATTAGGATTTTATGACACAGTCCAGAAAGAGGGCTGGGGCGGAATTCGTTCTCGTGATGCCGGTAATATGGTAAAACGTGCAGTAGAAATTGCTGAACAACAACTTGCTAGCAGGCAAAAATAACGTTAATAACTTGTTACGATAGGCTGACTTACTTAAGAGCTCTTAGGTGAGTTAGCCTTTTTACTTTTAACCCACAGAATTTGTTATCTATACAGTATGGGAAGCCTGTTATATACTTCACCTAGCTAGGCTATCCTTATAAACATATAAAGTTTGTAGATACTTGAAATTTTTGTCACAAATGGTGGTTACAATCGACAACAAGTGATAAAATAGCGTAAGCATATGGAACATAGAAGGTGATAAAGGTGAAAATTTCGATTAAGGCTCCTGCAAAAATTAACTTATCTCTTGATGTACTTCATAAAAGGGAAGATGGTTTTCATGAAGTAGAGATGATTATGACCACGGTAGATTTAGCAGATCGAATTGAATTAACGTTATTAGAGGAAAATAAAATAGTAATTGATGTATCAGAGGGGTTTGTTCCTAACGATAATCGCAATCTAGCGTATCAAGCTGCCCAAGTACTTAAGGATAAATTTAAGATTAGCAAGGGAGTAAAGATAGCTATTCAAAAGAATATTCCCGTGTCAGCAGGATTAGCTGGCGGTAGTAGCGATGCAGCTGCGACTCTGAGAGGACTCAATCAATTATGGGATCTAGGATTAAGTTTAGATGAGCTGGCAGAACTAGGTGCAAAGATTGGATCAGATGTGTCGTTCTGCGTATATGGAGGTACGGCTCTAGCTACTGGCCGGGGAGAAAAAATCAAACATATAAGTGCGCCACCATCATGTTGGGTAATTTTGGCCAAGCCACCTATAGGCGTGTCTACAGCTGAAGTCTACCGAAACTTAAATTTAAATAATATAGATCATCCGGATATTAATAAGATGGTTGCTGCGATTGAAGGTAGAGAGTATGGCCAAATTTGTCAGGAATTAGGCAATGTTCTAGAAACTGTTACCTTCAAACTTTATCCTGAAGTGCAACGAATTAAGGACCAAATGATCCGCTTTGGTGCAGACGGAGTTTTAATGAGCGGGAGTGGACCAACTGTATTTGGTTTAGTGAAACATGAGTCAAGAATGTTACGCATTTATAATGGGTTACGAGGTTTTTGTCATGATGTGCATGCTGTACGTATAATGGGAGAACGTTACTATTGATAAAATCCGTACAAAAATGGTATATTACATTTAAATATTCGGATTTTTGGAGGTAGCTATGAAAAAGTTTCGCCGAAGTGGTCGATTAGTTGACTTAACTAATTACTTAATAAATAATCCCCATCAGCTAATCCCTTTAACGTATTTTGCTGAACGGTATGACTCTGCTAAATCCTCAATAAGTGAAGACCTAGGTATTATTAAAGAAATGTTTGAAAGCCAAGAAACAGGATTATTAGTTACAGTAGCGGGTGCTAGTGGTGGGGTTAAGTATATTCCTACAGCAAGTGTTGACGAAATAGAAGCCACCCTATTAGATTTGTGTACGAAACTAAAAGATCCAAATAGAGTTTTACCAGGTGGTTATCTATATATGATGGATATCATCGGAAATCCAAAATTAATGAACGATATTGGCCGTTATTTTGCAACATTGTTTGCTAATAAAAAAGTTGATGTCATTATGACAATGGCTACAAAAGGAATTCCTTTAGCTTATGCTGTAGCTTCATACATGAATGTGCCTGTATGTATTGTTCGTCACGAGCATAGGATTACAGAAGGGTCTCTTGTTAGCATAAACTATGTCTCAGGTTCCACAAAACGAATACAGACGATGTCATTAGCAAAAAGAAGTTTGCAAGAAGGATCCAATGTTCTTATCATCGATGATTTTATGAAAGCAGGCGGAACGATAAAAGGAATGATTAATTTGGTTGATGAATTTCAATCAAACGTGGTAGGAACAGGGGTTCTGGTAGAAGCCGATCATGTCGATGAAAGGTTAGTTGACAAGTACATTTCTATGACTCGATTATCAGAAGTTAACACGAAGGATAAACTAATTACGGTTGAGTTAGGAAATTTCTTTGAGAATTTAAAACAATATCGGGAGGAAAAATAAAATGAAAATTGTACATACAAACGAAGCGCCAGCTGCAATTGGTCCATACTCACAAGGTGTCATTGTAAATAATATGTTTTACAGTTCTGGCCAAATTCCTTTAACGGCTAGCGGAGAGTTAGTTGTAGGCGACGTAAAAGAACAAACAGAACAAGTGTTAAAAAATGTTGATGCAGTCTTAAAGGAAGCTGGAGCTTCCCGTGAAACTGTTGTAAAGACAACTGTTTTTATTAAAGACATGAATGATTTTCCTTTAATAAATGAAGTCTATGGAAATTACTTCTCAACTCATAAGCCAGCAAGATCGTGTGTGGAAGTAGCTAGGCTTCCTAAAGATGTACTTGTCGAAATTGAGGTTATTGCTTTAATTAAATAACGTTTTAAAGAAGGGCTGAAGCAATAGCCCTTCTTTATTTTATGAACATTTTGTGAATGTTGTGTAAAAGTTAGAAAAACCACGAAATTTTTCCTGTTTTTTTGTTAAAAAAAGAAGGAAAAAAGAAATTCCATGTTGAATGTATTTAGAGGACTTATTTAATTGGAAAAAGGTGGTGGCAGAAATGGAAGTAACAGACGTGAGACTACGCCGTGTAACAACGGAAGGACGCATGCGTGCTATAGCATCCATAACTATCGATCATGAATTTGTTGTTCATGATATCCGAGTAATTGACGGAAACAATGGTATGTTTGTAGCAATGCCTAGCAAAAGAACTCCAGATGGTGAATTTAGAGACATCGCTCACCCAATCTCATCTCAAACGAGAGAGAAAATTCAATCGGCAGTTTTAGCTGAGTATGAGAAAGCTGGAGATATTGAAGAAGTTGAATATGAAGAAGCAGGCGCTTCGTAAACAAGCAAATACGAATGGCCGGGGATAATTTATCCCTGGCCATTCTTTTTTGTTACTAACCGAGGGTGTGCTATATATTATTAGAGATTATAAGAAACAATATATGTATGGTAAAATAATCTATTTTAGAGAATTGTGATTGTTACTTGAAATAGCAACGTTTTTGATATATATTCGTAATGGAAAAAAAGAACCGTTGGAGGTAGCTATGAACAATCGTTTTGCGGTAATTTTGGCCGCTGGTCAAGGGACTAGAATGAAATCTAGACTTTATAAAGTTCTTCATACTGTTTGTGGCAAGCCTATGGTACAACATGTAGTTGACCAAATCTCAAAAGTTGGGGTTGATGAAACTGTTGTTGTTGTAGGGCATGGAGCAGAGAAAGTAAAGGAACAACTAGGTGACGGAGTAACATATGTATTGCAAGGAGAGCAGTTAGGTACTGGTCATGCAGTTATGCAAGCCGATTCCCTATTGGAAGATAAAGAAGGAGTGACTATTGTTCTGTGCGGAGACACCCCTCTCATTACAAAAGAAACGATGGACTCGCTTCTATTATTTCATGAAGAGCAAAAGGCAAAGGCGACAATCCTTACAGCGGAAACTAGTGATCCTACTGGATATGGTAGAATTGTTCGTAATGACCAAGGCCTTGTTCAACGGATCGTGGAACATAAAGATGCTACAATTGAAGAACGCAAGATTACTGAAATAAATACGGGAACATATTGCTTTGATAATCAAGCATTATTTGCAGCACTAAAACATGTTGGAAATAAGAATGTTCAAGGGGAATATTACTTACCAGATGTAATTGAAATATTAAAAAGTAATGATGAGTTAATAGCAGCTTACCAAACTGCTAACTTTGATGAGACTCTAGGCGTAAATGATCGTGTTGCTTTGGCTAGTGCGGAGACGATTATGAAGAAACGTATCAATGAAGCTCATATGCGTAATGGTGTCACTATTATTGATCCTAGTAACACTTATATTGGTGCTGATGTTTTAATTGGGATGGATACGATTATAAAACCCGGAACAATATTAACAGGAAAAAGCTTCATAGGAGAAAGTTGTATTATTGGACCAAATACAGAAATTATTGATAGTGCTGTAGGTAATAATACAAGTATTAAACAATCAGTAGTTTCTTCAAGTGAAATTGGCGATGATGTTG
This sequence comes from Anaerobacillus alkaliphilus, assembly GCF_004116265.1. Classification (NCBI taxonomy): domain Bacteria; kingdom Bacillati; phylum Bacillota; class Bacilli; order Caryophanales; family Bacillaceae; genus Anaerobacillus; species Anaerobacillus alkaliphilus. The sequence continues at coordinate 20,328 of NZ_QOUX01000036.1, forward strand.
CTGTTGGTCCTTTTGCTCATATTCGTCCACATTCTTGTATCGGTGACGAGGCTAAAATTGGCAATTTCGTTGAAGTGAAGAAATCCACTTTTGGCAAAGGAAGTAAGGCTTCACATTTAAGTTATATCGGTGATGCCATAATCGGCAATGACGTTAATTTAGGCTGTGGCTCAATTACCGTTAATTATGATGGGAAAAACAAACACTTAACAAAAGTAGAAGACGGCGCTTTTGTTGGTTGTAATTCTAATTTAATTGCACCTGTTACTATTGGAAAAAACTCCTATGTTGCGGCTGGTTCTACGATAACAGATGACGTACCGGAAAATGCTCTAGCTATTGCTCGTGCAAGACAAACTGTAAAAGAAGAATATGTAAAAAATTTAAATAAAAAGTAATATACACATATGGGGGTAAGTCCAACAATGGTAAAATATGGTGATCCAAGTTTAAAGGTATTAACGTTAAACTCTAATCGAAAGCTTGCTGAAGAAATTGCTGAAAAAATCGGAATTGAGATTTCAAAGAGTAGTGTCTCTAGATTTAGTGATGGAGAAGTCCAAATTAATATTGAAGAGAGTATTCGTGGATGTGATACATTCGTGATCCAATCTACATCGGCTCCAGCGAATGAACATATTATGGAGCTTTTAATTATGATTGACGCATTAAAACGTGCATCAGCAAAAACTATTAACGTTGTTCTCCCATACTACGGTTATGCTCGTCAAGACCGTAAAGCAAGAGCTCGTGAACCGATTACTGCAAAATTAGTAGCAAACTTACTTGAAACTGCAGGAGCAACACGTGTCATTTCGTTAGATTTACACGCAACACAAATCCAAGGGTTCTTCGATATACCAGTTGACCAACTAGTTGGTGTTCCTCTACTTGCTGAATACTTTGAACAAAAACAAATGGATGACCTAGTGATTGTGTCTCCTGACCATGGTGGCGTAGTAAGAGCTAGAAAGATGGCGGATCGACTTAAAGCTCCAATAGCTATTATTGATAAACGTCGTCCGAAACCAAACGTAGCAGAAGTAATGAATATTGTCGGTAATGTAGAAGGAAAAACTTGTATTATTATTGACGATATTATCGACACTGCTGGAACAATTACATTAGCAGCTAATGCGTTAGTAGAAAGAGGAGCCAAAGAGGTATACGCATGTTGTACACATGCTGTTCTATCTGGCCCGGCAATTGAAAGAATTGATAACTCGAAAATAAAAGAATTAGTAATCACTAATTCGATTCAGTTAAGTGAAGAGAAGTTAATTCCTAAAATTGTTCCTTTATCAGTAGCACCATTATTAGCAAAAGCAATTATTCACGTTCATGAAGAACGATCTGTAAGTCAGCTTTTTGACTAAGAGCAGTAGCATAGGAAACCAAATTTTTCATGAATATTGGTTAAAAAGACCTTTTATTGGGTAGACCATATAGAGAATGAAAAATATGAGGTGAAGAATATGGCTACAATGTTAAAAGCGACTAGTCGTGATGATTTAAAAGGTTCAACCTTAAGAAAGCTTCGAAATCAAGGGAATGTTCCGGCTGTAGTTTATGGAAAAGATATCCCAAATAAAACCGTATCTATTAACGAAATAGAATTTCTGAAAACACTTAAAGAAGCGGGGAAAAACGGGATTATTGCTTTAACTACAGAAGGTGAAAGCTATGAAGTAATCACCCATGATATCCAAAGAGGTAAATTAAAGGGAGAATTCATTCATGTTGATTTTTATAAGGTCGACATGAAAAGTGAAATGGATGCAAATGTACCACTTCATTTAGTAGGAGAAGCACTCGGAGTAAAGGATGGCGGAATTATCCAACAGACTTTATATGAAATTTCTGTTCGATCCCTACCAGCAGAAATCCCAGAGGCTATTGAGATTGATATTAGCGAGATGATGATTGGTGACTCTCTACAAGTTAGAGATATTAAGGTGTCTGGTAACTACCAAATTAACAATGAGCCCGAAGAAGGAATTATGTCAATCTTAGCCCCAGCGCTTAGCAACGAGCCTGACGAGCAACAAGAAAAAGCAGATAAAGAAGAAGTACAAGCTGAGATGGAAAATACCGCTAAGGAAGAATAGCAAGCAGATAGTAGTTGTAATGTAAAACAATAAATTATCTTTTTAAAGGTATAGCCGTATGGTTATACCTTTTTAAAATAGGGAAGGGAAATCCTTAGGAATGTTAGACATAATATAAGGCTCTTTTCGTAAACATTGCTCCTGCGGTTACTCGTCGCACAAAAAACCTTTGCTCCTGCGGTTACTCGTCGCACAAAAAAAACTGTTGCATTTTTATCCTGAAATAATCGGAAAAATACCCTAGATGAAGATATCAGCCAATAAATTATGTAAGAAAAGAGCAATGCATACTAAATTAGTTGTGAATTCTTAGTATTCTGTGTAAAAATCCGGCTTTGGGGATTTTTACGAAAGCAACAAACTTTGCGAAAACAGCCTAATATAAAGTTGAAGGATTTTTAAATTTCATAGCGAAATGGTTAAAGAGCGATATGACTGGCATATATAGAAAGTGAGGAAGTCATTGTGAAATTAATTGTAGGACTTGGTAATCCTGGCGCTAAATATGAGGATACCAGGCATAATATTGGTTTTCGAGTGATAGATGAACTATCAAAAACATTCAATATCCCATTAAAGCAGGAAAAGTTTAAGGGTGTGTTTGGGTTTGAGACAATTAATGGTGAGAAGGTTTTCTTATTAAAGCCCCTTACCTACATGAATTTATCAGGAGAATCTGTTCGCCCTGTAATGGATTTTTATAAAATTAGTATTGATGATGTTGTCGTGATCTATGACGATCTAGATATCCCACCGGGGAAAATTCGTTTAAGGCAAAAAGGTGGTCATGGTGGTCATAATGGAATAAAATCATTATTAGCCCACCTTGGTACCGAGAACTTTAAGAGAATAAGAATAGGTGTAGGAAGGCCAGAGTCAGGTGTTGCAGTTGCCAATTACGTCCTTGGTGGTTTTCGAGCAGATGAAAGGCAAGAAGTCGAGGAAGCGGTTACTCAAGCTGTTAAGGCATGTGAGAGTTGGTTAAGCCAAGATTTCTTAAAGGTAATGAACACTTTTAATTAAGCTAGAAACAAGTTGATGCATAGTTCCCTATATGTACGCTCATACTATAATAAGACATTTCTACTTTCAAATAGTAGAAAAAGTATGCTTATAAGATTGGCTATCGTAGGGAGGAATTCGTATGGCTATCCACTATTGGTGTCGCCATTGTGGTGTTAATGTTGGGAAGTTAGAAGAAAAAAGATTAGATAGTGAAAAATTAGGCTTTCATCAACTTGATCAAAGTGAAAGAACTGAGATGATTCAATACGATGACAATGGAAATATGCATGTGAACACAATTTGCGAGGACTGTCACGAAGCTCTTGATAGAAACCCGCAATACCATGAAAACCAAACATTTATTCAATAAGACTGTTTAAAACTAGGTTTTCAAAGGTCATAATAGTTTTGTACGGAAATTTTCTAGCTTTGGTCTCACACCAAAGCATTTTTCCGCTTCTAGGTTGTAAGTAGGAGGACCGGTGATGGAACCTCATCAATAGAATAAAAGCTACTTTGTTATAGTAGAGATTTGGCTTTAAAAAGGGGGAACAAAAGCATTGTTAGGATTAAAGCGATTTTTTTTAGAAGATGATGATGTAAGAGCGGTATTGGATGGAGTAGAAGCCCAATTAAGTGAACAAATGGTCTCTGGTTTAACGGGCTCAGCAAGAACGTTATTATTAGCATCTGTCTTTGAGCAAACAAAGAGATCTCAGATAGTAGTTACAAATAATCTATTTCAAGCCCAAAAACTCTATGATGATCTTGTAAGTTTAATTGGAGAAGAATTCGTTTATTTGTACCCAGTAAATGAACTGATTTCCTCTGAAATAGCAGTTGCTAGTCCTGAAATGAGAGGGCAACGTATTGAAGTATTAAATTATTTAAGCCAGTCTAAGACGGGGATAATTATTACTCCCATTGCTGGTTTACGTAGATTATTACCACCTAAAGAAATTTGGCAACATTGTCAGGTGAAACTTAGAGTGGGTGAAGACATCAGTATAGAAGAAACACTAAAAAAGTTAGTGCAAGCAGGTTTCCAGAGAACAGAAATGGTGTCTACGCCTGGTGATTTTAGCTTACGTGGTGGAATTATTGATATCTATCCTCTAACTGAAGAAATGCCTTTAAGGATTGAGCTGTTTGATACAGAGATAGATTCGATCCGATTTTTTGACGTGGACACACAAAGATCTCAAAAACAAGTAAATGAAATTAGTATCGGACCGGCGCAAGAAGTAATTTTATATGATGAGCACTTTGAGAGAGGTTCCCAAAGACTGAAAGCGGGCTTATCTAGTAGTATAGCAAAGCTAAAAGATGGAAAAGCAAAAGAGTCGATGGTAGAGCAAATATCGTATGAAATTGAGCTTTTAAGAGGTAAACACTCCTTTGAAGGCATGTATAAATATATGTCACTTTACTACGAGAATGTAACAACATTACTGGACTACTTACCCCAGAACGGTGTTATTTTCATTGACGAGGTGAGCCGTGTCCAGGAAATGGGGGTAAGCCTTGATAGAGAAGAGGCAGAATGGCAAGTAGCATTACTTAGTCAAGGAGCAATCATCTCAGATTTAAAGTTGTCGAAACATTTAAACGAAATTATTGAAGATACAAAAAAACCTATTGTCTATTTATCCCTTTTTCTAAGACACGTACCACACACTAGTCCGAAGAATATTGTTAATTTCAACTGTAAATCAATGCAAAACTTTCATGGACAGCTTAACCTATTAAAAAGTGAAGTGGAGCGTTGGTTTAAAGGAAACTACAAAATTGTCATCACTACTGCAGAGAAAGAGCGGGCCAAACGAATTGAGTCAATATTAGAAGATTATAAGATTGCTGCTAATGTGGTAGAAACTGCAACGGAACTTGTTAATGGATCTTGTCAGATCTTTGTCGGACAATTAACAGGTGGATTTGAGTTGCCCTTACAAAAGCTCATTGTAATTACTGAAGAGGAAATATTTACGAAACAAACGAAGAAGCCCAAACGTAAACAGAAACTTTCAAATGCCGAACGTATTAAGAATTATTCTGAATTAAAAGTTGGCGATCTAGTAGTACACGTAAATCATGGGATCGGAAAGTATCTAGGAATTAAAACACTAGAAATTAACGGGATCCATAAAGATTACCTACACATTACTTATGCAGGTAATGATAAGTTATATGTTCCAGTTGAACAGATAGATCAAGTTCAGAAATACGTTGGCCAAGAAGATAAAGAGCCAAAAATTTATGCACTAGGTGGAAGCGACTGGAAAAAGGTCAAGAAAAAAGTTCAGTCTTCCGTTGAAGATATCGCAGATGACCTAATTAAGCTCTACGCAGAACGAGAAGCTAGTAAGGGCTATGCATTTTCTTCTGATAGTATTGAACAACGTGAATTCGAGTCTTCGTTTCCATACGAAGAAACTGAAGATCAATTACGCTGTATCCAAGAAATTAAAGAAGATATGGAAAGAGAAAGACCAATGGATCGTTTGCTTTGTGGTGATGTTGGTTATGGAAAAACTGAAGTTGCTATTCGTGCTGCATTCAAGGCTATTATGGATGGAAAGCAAGTAGCATTTTTAGTTCCGACGACAATCTTAGCGCAACAACACTATGAAACCATACGAGAGCGCTTTTCAGATCATCCGATTAATATCGGCTTACTTAGCCGCTTCCGTACTAGAAAAGAGCAGAATGAGACATTAAAAGGTGTAAAGGCGGGTTCAGTTGACATCGTTGTTGGTACCCATCGACTACTATCAAAAGATGTTGTTTATAAAGACTTAGGTCTATTAATTATTGATGAGGAACAGCGTTTTGGGGTTACTCATAAAGAGAAGATCAAGCAATTAAAAGCAAATGTTGATGTGTTAACGTTAACAGCTACACCAATCCCAAGAACGTTACATATGTCAATGCTAGGTGTTCGTGATTTATCTGTAATCGAAACGCCACCTGAAAATCGTTTCCCAGTTCAAACGTACGTAGTTGAATACAATGAATCTCTTGTTCGAGAAGCTATTGAAAGAGAACTAAGTAGAGGCGGACAAGTGTATTTCTTGTACAACCGGGTTGAGGAAATTGCTCAAATGGCGGATAAAATCTCAATGCTAGTGCCAGACGCGAAAGTTTCTTTTGCGCATGGAAAAATGAATGAGACAGAGCTTGAATCAGTTATCATAGATTTCTTAGAAGGAAACAGTGATGTATTGGTGACTACAACAATTATTGAAACTGGTGTAGATATTCCAAATGTAAATACCCTGATCGTTTATAATGCTGACAAGATGGGCTTGTCTCAGCTTTATCAGTTAAGAGGTCGGGTGGGTCGTTCTAACCGGGTAGCTTACTCGTACTTTACCTATCAAAAAGATAAAGTTTTAACAGAGGTTGCTGAAAAACGTCTTCAAGCAATTAAAGAGTTTACAGAGTTGGGTTCTGGTTTTAAAATTGCTATGCGAGATTTATCAATACGTGGAGCTGGAAACTTATTAGGAGCACAACAGCATGGGTTTATTGCTTCAGTAGGTTTTGATTTATATTCACAGATGTTGAAAGAAGCTATTGAGGAACGTAAAGGAGATAAAGGTGAAAAGGTTAATCGTCATCAAGTTGAAATCGACTTAAATGTAGATGCCTATATTCCTGAATCGTATATTGTTGACTCGAAGCAAAAAATTGATATGTATAAAAGATTTAAATCAGTAGAAACGAAAGAGGATATAGAAGACTTGCAAGGTGAAATGATTGATCGTTTTGGTGACTATCCACAAGAAGTCAATTATCTGTTCAAAATATCAGAAATTAAATTACTTGCTCGAGAAGAACGTATAGAAACAATTACTGATGACAATCAGCAATGTTCTATTCTTTTGTCAGAAGAAGAGAGCCAACGAATTGATGGTATGAAACTGTTTGAATTAATTAGTAAAATGAGTCGAGACATTGCGATCGGAACAGTTGGGACAAAAATCAAAATAAATATTAAGACAAAAAAGCTAGAGCCTATCAAGTATTTACAGGTAGTTGAGGAAATTCTATCCAAGCTATGGACTGTAAAAAAAGAGGATATTTGATGATCACCTCGCTTAAATTGTAGATATTTACCGGTTGTTGAATAATGTTCTTTAAATTAGAAAAACTAAGCGGACCATCATAAAAATGGTAAGTGCCAGTTTTCCAATTGTTCAATAAATTGTCGAATTGGTGAATAGTTCTTTCCTAAAGAAGGATAATAAGACCAAGAATTAAGTATTGATTTCTTAGTTCTACGCTAAAGAAATTGATTCCTTAACAACTAGTAACTACAACAAAGAAAGAGAGGCATCATCACAAATGAAAGCTACAGGAATAGTACGTCGAATTGATGATTTAGGTCGTGTGGTAATACCAAAAGAAATCCGCCGAACGCTTCGAATTCGCGAGGGCGATCCTTTAGAAATTTTTGTCGATCGGGATGGAGAAGTAATTCTTAAGAAATATTCTCCGATTTCTGAGTTAGGTGATTTTGCAAAAGAATATGCCGAAGCACTCTACGAAAGCTTGAACCATATTGTTCTTATCGCTGATCGCGATACATACATAGCGGTAGCGGGTGGATCGAAGAAAGATTATGCAAATAAGAGCATTGGTGAAATTGTTGAAGCTTCTATGAATGAGCGACAGTCAATGGTGCAAACAAGTAAAGGTGAATATAATATCGTGGGTGACTCAACCGAAGATGTTACTGCATATGTTGTAGCCCCAATAGTGGCAAATGGTGACCCAATTGGAGCAGTAGTTATGCTTTCGAAAAATGACAAATCCATGGGTGACGTGGAACAAAAATTATCAGAGACTGCTGCTGGATTTTTAGCGCGACAAATGGAGCAGTAGCCATGAAAAAAGAAGGGATATTCCCTTCTTTTTATTTGGCTGTTTTCGCAAAGTTTGTTGCTTTCGTAAAAATCCCAAAAACCGGATTTTTACACAAATGACTAAGAATTCACCACTGATTTAGTAAGTAATGCTCTTTTCTTACATAATTTATTGGCTGATATCTTCATCTAGGGTATTTTTCCGATAATTTTAGGATAGAAAAGCCACAATTTTTACACGAAAAGAGCCTTTTATTTTTTATGTTCTAGGTAAGCATTTAATACAACCGCTTCTTTTTCTGCTGCCAACCCAGCTTTTCGGTCAGAAACAGGTATATTCCGCTCTACATCCCATTGATAAGTATCCTGTATTGTTTTTTCAAGAGATGTAAATGAAAGTCCTGTACTGAGGGCCTTGTCAATATTCGCTGCAAGCATTCCGCTCATGGCTTCTGGAATATAGAGAGGCATTTCAATCCAGTGTCCAACTTCATTTTTTGCTAAGAATTGATCATCTACCCAAGTAAAGGACACGTCATCGTTTAATACAGATCTACAAGTAGATAGAAAACCCTCAAAAGTTAACGTTTCTTTAGGACCAGTGACGTTATAGATACCTGTTACTTTTTGCTCTATTCCTGAAACGATATAAGCAGCTAAATCGCGAGCATCAATAAATTGAACTGGGGCGTTTTTGCTACCTGGCGCAAGAACTTCTCCACCACGTGCAACACGCATTGGCCAATATGTAAATCGATCTGTAGAATCGTAAGGTCCAACGATAAGGCCAGGACGTACAATCAAAGCTCTACCTGGAAATGCCTTTTCAACTTCTTGTTCACATAAAGCCTTTAATGGACCATATGTTTCACCTGTTACTTCTTCAGTGTTGCTATTTTCTAAGACTGTAACTTCCGCTTGTTCATCTATATTTAACTGTGAAAAGTCACGGTAAACACTAATCGATGAAACAAAAACATACATGTCACTTACTGGAGCAAGAGTGGTCGCAGATTTTTGAACAATCCTTGGTACATAGCCACACGTATCAATAACAGCGTCCCAGTGATTGTTAGTTAGCATAGATAAATCATCATCACGGTTACCAACTATTCTTTCAACAGTAGGAAAATAGTCAGCATTTGTTTTTCCTCTATTAAAAAGCGTTACTTTGTGTTTTTTTCTAAGCAATTCATCAACAATATGAATACCAATAAACCTCGTACCGCCAATAACTAATATATTCATCTGAAAACCTCCTTTTTCATCTCCTTCAATATAATTCGTGAAAATACATAATATTCCTATCTGTAGTAAAGATAGTTTTCGACTCTGTGATATAATTGCATGTAGTTTCATCGCTTAGGGGGTTGAAGTTTATCTTAAAAGGAAAGAAATTATGGCAAGGGGCAGTTTATTTGTCACTAGCAGCCATATTTATTAAAGTCTTGAGTGCAATTTATCGAATTCCATATCAAAATATTGCCGGCGATATTGGCTTTTACGTATATCAGCAAATATACCCCATCTATGGTGTTGCCATCATGTTATCTACCTATGGCTTTCCGGTAATAATTTCAAAATTACTATCAGAAAGGGTATACGACCGCTCAGTTGTCTTAAAAAATGCGTTTGTAGGTTTATCAATTATAAGCATAACAGCATTTATTCTCGTTTATAGCCAAGCATCTCGGCTAGCAGGGATCATGGGCGATGAACAGCTACTATTACCTTTACAGACAGTATCATTTATCTTTATCATTATTCCGTTATTATCTGTCTTAAGGGGCTTTTTTCAAGGACAAGAGGATATGCTACCAACAGCTATATCACAGGTAACAGAGCAGTTTTCTCGAGTATGTGTGATTTTATTATTAACCTATGTTTTCATTGCGAACGGTTATGGACCTTACGCTGCTGGAACGGGTGCTGCATTAGGATCAATTTTTGGTGGTATTATAGGTTCAGTAGTTTTGTTTATTTTTTATGTTAGGCAAAAACAAACACCCATACAGAAGAAAAGTACTAACCTTTCAATGAAAGTAATAACTAAAATTGTATTACAAGGAATACTGATTTGCTTTAGTAGTCTTATCTTAATTGTTTTTCAGTTTATTGATTCAATAACAGTGTTAAGAGTGTTAGTTGAAAACGGTGTGGAAATGGAGTTAGCTAAAGTTGCAAAAGGGGTGTTCGACCGTGGTCAACCGCTCATTCAAATGGGAACAGTCATTACAACATCGTTCTCTTTAGTGGTGGTACCACTTATTGCAAAAGTTAGTATAGAAGGAAGAAAGGACCTTATCAAGAAATACAGTAGTCTTGCATTTAGGGTTAGCTTCCTAATTGGGGCAGCTGCAGCGGTGGGACTAGCTGTTATTATTGAGCCAACCAATGCGATGCTTTTCAAAGATGACAGTGACTCGATCGTCCTTGCTGTTATGGGTCTAGCAATATTGTTTACGTCAATTTTCTTGACGACTTCAGCAATCTTACATGGCTTAAATTTGGTTTATGTAACTGTTATCCATGTAATGGTAGGTATTATAGTAAAAGGATTTCTAAATTTTTTCCTTATACCAAGTCACGGTACTCTTGGTGCAGCGATCGCTACAGTTGTTGCTTGTGCTGTATGCGCTTGGCTAAATTACTATAAACTAAGAAGAGAAGATGTACTTGCTAAAGTTTCACCTAGTAGGACAATGAAAATCATTACTTCTTTAGTTGCAATGGGAGCTTTAACATATATCTGGAAAGAAGGCACTTATCTAATTTTTTCAGAAGATTATGCTCATCGATTAGGTTATGCAGCTGTTGCTGTAAGCAGTATGACTGTCGGAGCAGTGACTTTTCTTTTCTTAGTTATTGTTACAAGGCTCTTTACAGAAGAAGAACTAGAGCATATTCCTAAAATACAAAAGCTTGCAGCTAGATTGCAGCTTAGAAAATAAAGTATAAGGCCTATAGAGTAGTATAGAGGAAATCGGAAGAGTAAGGCTTAAAACAGAAAAAGGAGTAAAAACAATGGCAAAAATCGTAGTCTTAGGTTTAGGTGCTGGTGATCTTCAACAGATGCCGTTAGGAATTTATCAAAAGTTAATAAAAAGTGAAAATGTCTACCTACGAACAAAAGAACATCCTGTTGTAAGGGAGCTAGAAAAAGAAGGATTTACTTATCACTCATTTGATAGTATCTATGAAAATAACGAGCAATTTAGTGATGTCTATCAAGAAATAACAAATCAGTTACTTAACTTAGCCAAAGAGAATGATATTGTTTATGCGGTGCCAGGACATCCGTTTGTTGCAGAGAGTACTGTGCAACTATTATTAGAGCAGGCACCTACTGTAAACGTGGCAGTTGAAATTAAGGGCGGACAAAGCTTCTTAGATAATCTATTTCAAGCGGTACAAATTGATCCAATAGAGGGTTGTCAGATCGTCGATGGAACAGCACTGCAAAAAGTCGAATTACAAATAAGGCATCATATGATCATTTGCCAAGTCTATGATGCATTTATTGCAAGTGAAGTAAAACTCACCTTAATGGAACTCTTACCAGATGACTATGAAATAACTGTAGTAACCGCAGCAGGTAGTCAACATGAGCAATTGTTATCGGTGCCGCTTTACGAATTAGATCGTGTGACAACCTTGAACAATTTAACAGCAGTTTATGTGCCGCCGGTAAAAGAAGAAAATTTGCTTTATCGAGATTTTGGAAAACTAAGAGAAGTGATAGCTACACTCCGTGGTCCAAATGGTTGTCCATGGGACCAAAAACAAACACACGTCTCATTAAAAAAGTACTTGTTAGAGGAAGCCTACGAAGTTCTTGATGCGATTGATGAAGAGGATGATGACCATTTAGCGGAGGAATTGGGAGATGTCCTTCTGCAAGTCATGCTGCACGCTCAAATTGGCGAGGATGAAGGGATGTTTACTGTTGATGATGTTGTAGCTGCCATAACAGAAAAAATGATTCGCAGACATCCACATGTATTTGAAGCAGGAAAATTAAATAACGAAGACGAAGTAATTCAACAGTGGGATGAAATAAAGAAACAGGAAAAACAAGAGAGCGGACAAGAAGTTATTTCACTACTAGCTGGAGTCCCGAAAAGCATGCCTGCATTGTATCGTGCTGCAAAGTTACAGAAGAAAGCCGCAAAAGTTGGCTTTGACTGGCAAGAAGTAGCTCCCATCTGGATGAAGGTCCAAGAAGAGATTGCTGAATTTATGAATGAACTTAAACAAAACAACACAGAAAAAGCTTTTAAAGAATTTGGTGATGTATTATTTGCATTTGTAAACTTAGCACGTTTTTATGAGATTGATCCAGAATTAGCACTTCAATCTACAAACGAAAAGTTCTATCAACGATTTTTATACATTGAACAAACATTACATGAAAGAAGTCTCTCGTTTGAAGATGTAGATCTAGCCTATTTAGATGCAATTTGGGAAGAAGCGAAAAGAATGTAGAATGAAAAATTTAAAATGAAAAATGTAGAGTGAGAAATTTAGAGTGTAAAATGAAGTAATTGAAATTAATAATAATTCTACATTCTACACTTTACATTAAAGAAAGGGGTTTAAACATGAGATTAGATAAATTTTTAAAAGTATCACGCTTAATTAAACGACGTACATTGGCTAAAGAAGTATCTGACCAAGGGCGTATTACGATAAATGACCAAGTGGCAAAGGCAAGTTCCACAGTAAAAGTAGGTGACGAATTAAAGGTTCGCTTTGGGCAAAAAATAGTTACTGTACGAATTGACGATATTAAAGAAACTTCAAAAAAAGATGAAGCAGCTAATATGTATACAATTGTTGGAGAAGAAAAATTAAATACAGAAGAGAATTTATTCTAAATGTACAAGGAGCCGACAGAAGACGTCGCTCCTTATTTTTTTCAGAATACCTAACTTTATAATTCTTAATAGCTCCTAAAATTCATAATGCAAAATTGACAATTCACAATTCCAAAAGGCTTGTTCTATTCTTAAGTCCTTGTACATAAAAATAGTGTAAAAGAGGATTGAGGAGGAATTTTTAAATGGAACATTATGAATATGGTACCCCGATGGGAAGAGATAGAAAGGTCAAGGAACATAACATTACCATGCGTGGCAGAAAGCATTTAGATATCACGGGGGTAAAACAAGTAGAAAGCTTTGATAATGAGGAATTCTTATTAGAAACAGAGCTTGGCTTCTTGGCAATCAGAGGTAGCAACCTCCATATGAAAAACTTAGATGTTGACCAAGGTATTGTGTCTATTGAAGGAAAAATTTTTGACCTCGTTTATTTAGATCAGCAACAAAACGACAAATCTAAAGGCTTCTTTGGGAAGTTGTTCAAGTGAGCCTAACCGTACAATTACAAACAATGCTAGCAATGGTGGCTATGGGTGGATGGCTAGGAATGGCGATTGACACCTATAGCCGATTAATTCGAGGTCGCCATTGGAACAAGTGGATTACCGTAATAAATGATAGTTTATTCTGGATACTCCAAGGCCTGTTTGTTTTTTATGTTTTATTGCAAATTAATGAAGGAGAAATGCGTTTTTATATCTTACTAGCTTTATTGTGTGGTTATTCATGCTATCGAGCTCTATTATATCGTGTTTACATGAAAGTGTTGGAAGCAGTGATTCAGGGAATAATTAAAACTTATAAATTTCTAAAGGCAACTTTATTTATATTAATCATAAATCCAACGAAAGAGATATTGAAGTTTCTATACAAGCTGTGTATGATGATTATAGGCTTTTTAATTACAGTTATTTTTTTCCTTTTGAAGATAATCTTTACACCGTTTAAATGGGTGGGAAGAGGAATTTGGCGTCTTTTGCCGAAAGAAAAATTCAGAAAATTAATAAATAAACTAGGGTTTTTGAAAAAGTTGAAGAACTATATAAAGCGATGGTTATCAAAATAAAGATCTTAAAAGGGTGAGGAGTATGAGAAGCGCACAACCAAGAAAAGTAAGAGAACTAAACTCTCATTACATTGAACAGCATGAAACGCAGATGGAACAAAGGTCAAAAAGCAAAAAAGGACTCGCTAGACGTCTGAGTGCTTTAGGTCTATTTGTTATACTTTCAATTGCATTTACTGCAATAACCCTCCATTCGCAAAATAGCGTTCTTAATGAAAAACTAGAAAAGAAACAAATTCTTGAAAATGAGCTAGCACGCTTACAAATTTTAGAGAGAGATCTCAATGATGAGATTATAAACTTAAATAATTTAGAATATATCTCAGAGATTGCTAGGAGAGATTATTTTCTGTCTAGACCTGGAGAGATCATCTTCAAAGTTACTTCATCTTCTTCAGATTGACACTTGTTTTTTGCTTCATGTATAATTAAATAGTATTATAATTATGTTTTTAAGGAGGAGCATTTTTTTCATGTCAATCGAAGTAGGCAGCAAGTTACAAGGGAAGGTAACCGGCATCACCCATTTTGGAGCATTCATTGAGCTGCCAGGTGGTAATACTGGTCTTGTTCACATTAGTGAGGTAGCGGATAATTATGTTAAAGACATCAACGAGTTTCTTAAAGTTGGTGATGAAGTTGAGGTTAAGGTAATTGCCGTAGAAAAAGACGGTAAAATTGGTCTTTCAATCCGAAAGGCTAAAGAACGTCCGCCGGAAGAGCAACCAAGACCACAAAAACGTCCGCCACGTGATCGTGATCAAGAAAGACCAGCAAATAAACAATTTGGTTCTCGTAATAGCGGTAATAGAAATAATAATCAAGCTCGCCCATCCCTTTCTTTTGAGGATAAAATGAATCGCTTTTTAAAGGATAGTGAAGAACGATTAACTACTTTAAAGCGAAGTACTGAATCAAAACGCGGAGGTCGAGGCGCAAGACGAGGCTAAACTTGCTGCAAATTGACGGATTAATTGATTCTTAACCATATAAATTTCACACCCTTCAATATTTGAAGGGTGTTTATTTTTGTTTATGAGAGGTTTTTAAATGACTTCTTTTCTATCATGGTAGCGTCATCCAAATTTAAAACCACTATTTGTCCTCATTATTCGCCTTAATTTAGTAGTATTTCGAGACAGTTTTACATGAAATGAAAATAATATTCTAGCAATTACTGTTATTTTGACAAGGTTACTAGAAAGAAGTCGAACACTTTTTTAGACATGCTCTGTTGTTTTGACAAAAATTGAAAGAAGTATCTGCTTATAATAGAAACACCAAAAAAAATACGGGTGGTGGACAAAGTGTTTCGAAAAGTATTGAAAGTGGTCGAACCAATGAGGGGTTTGGTGTTATCTGATCAACTAGAAGCAGATAACCATAGAGAAAGTCTTTTTGATCGGTTAGGTAATATAGCTTCGCTTGTTCTTTATAAATGGGGATTTCTAATTTTTATTATCGGTTTTTTACTCGGTCGGGCGATGATCCTATCAGAAATGCTCCCTTTTGTATTACCTTTTTTTGCAACGGTTTTTCTTGTTAAGAGAGAGAAGGCTCCAATTGCAATGCTAGCTTTAATTGCTGGTGCTATTACGGTTATCCCTATTAACGGCGCTTATAGTTTTATCTCTATTTTAGGATTTCTAGTTTTATACCGGCTATTTAATAAATTATATGAAAACAAGATAAGATTATTACCGTATCTCGTTTTTAGTTCAGTAGTTTCAACAAAAATAATTTTGACATACATCTTTACTGGAACTATTACAAATTACGACTGGCTAGTAACAGTTGTAGAAGGTGGACTTAGCTTTATTTTAACAATGATCTTTCTACAAAGTGTTCCAATCGTTACTGAACGAAAAAGGAAGCACTCATTAAAGAATGAAGAAATTGTATGCTTAATTATCTTACTAGCCTCAATAATGACAGGTACTATTGGTTGGCTAGCTTATGGGATGGCAGCAGAAAACGTACTAGCTAGATACCTAGTCTTAATCTTCGCGTTTGTTGGTGGAGCAGCAATTGGTTCAACAGTTGGAGTTGTCACAGGGCTAATCTTAAGTTTAGCTAGCGTAGCGAGTCTTTATCAAATGAGTCTATTAGCATTTTCAGGGCTACTTGGTGGACTGTTGAAAGATGGAAAAAAGGTAGGAGTAGGAATAGGTTTACTTGTAGGGACACTTCTAATTGGTTTATACGGAGAAGGTAGTGGAGCAATAACTGCGACAGTAATGGAATCCTTAGTAGCAATTACTATATTTATGGTTACGCCACGGAGTTTAATTATGAAACTTGCCAAGTATATACCTGGGACAACAGAGTATTGGAAAGAACAACAACAATATCTGCGTAAATTCCGCGATGTAACAGCAGGTAAGGTAGAACAATTCTCTACCTTATTCCAAACGTTGTCGAATAGTTTCTCAAATGTAAACCTACCAGCTGAGATTGAAGATCCAGAAAGAGAAGTAGATTACTTCTTAAGTAATGTCACTGAGAAAACATGTCAAATGTGCTTTAGAAAACAACAGTGTTGGACGAAGAACTTTGATAAAACATATAACTACATGCAAGACATAATGGTTAGCTGTGAAGACGAGGGAACCATAAATAAACGTTTAAAAGCAGACTGGTCAAGATATTGCCTAAAGGGCGAACAAGTTGTTCACGTCATTCAGCAAGAATTAAATCAATATCACGCTGGGAAAAAGTTAAAACGACAACTTCTTGAAAGCAGGCGACTAGTTGCTGACCAACTTCTAGGCGTATCAAAGGTTATGGGTGACTTTGCAAAAGAAATTCAAAAAGAACGTGAAAACTTACAAATGCAAGAAGAACAAATCTTAGATGCATTACATGACGCAGGCGTCGATATTGGTCATGTGGAAATCTTTCAACTTGACGAGGGTAATGTTGATATAGAAATTAGCGTTCCTACGAATGAACATGGTGAATGTGAAAAAGTAATTGCGCCAATGCTTTCCCATATCCTTGAAGAACAAATTGTCGTAAAAAAGATAGAGAAAAGCATGTATGCTAACGGTCAAACAAATGTATCGTTTGGATCAGCCAAGCAATACGTTATTGAGACCGGTATTGCAACAGTGGCAAAAGGTGGAGCCTGGATATCAGGCGATAGTTATTCAACAATGGAAATTGGTTCGGGAAAATATGCCGTTGCTATTAGTGATGGAATGGGAAATGGTGAAAGAGCTCATTTAGAAAGCAATGAAACTCTTCAACTATTACAAAATATACTTCAATCAGGTATTGAAGAAACAGTAGCGATTAAATCGATTAACTCTGTTCTTTCTTTAAGATCTACAGACGAAATTTTTTCAACATTAGACTTAGCGATGATTGATTTACAAGATGCTTCTGCGAAGTTTCTAAAAATCGGTTCAACCCCAAGTTTTATCAAAAGGGGAGAAAAGGTATTTATGATTGAAGCTAGTAATCTTCCAATGGGGATTATCAATGAATTTGATGTTGATGTAGTTAGCGATCAACTAAAAGCAGGAGATTTATTAATTATGATGAGCGATGGTATTTTTGATGGTCCTAAGCATGTTGAGAATAGTGAAGTATGGATGAGGCGTATTATCAAAGAGATTGAGGCAACCGAACCACAAGCGGTAGCTGATATTATCATTGAACAAGTCATTCGCACCGGTGATAACCGAATAGAAGATGATATGACAGTCGTTGTTGCCCAAGTAAAAAGAAATTTACCAAAATGGGCGACAATACCAATGTACCAAACAAGCTCACTCAAGAGAAAGAAAGCGCAGTAGACCAATTGTCAATTATGAATTATGAATTGTGAATTATGAATTGTTCTGAGAAGCTTCGAAGCAATACATTTAGTTAAAAATTCAAAATTAACTAATTCAGAATTTAAAGTATATTCCCTCTAAAAAAAGTGAATGATGGTAACATTCATGGAAAATGGAGGGGAATTGTATTATGGGTAAAGGGACGTTAAAGCAAATTCTATTATTAACTGACGGTTGTTCAAATCAAGGTGAAGATCCAGTTGCGATTGCAGCATTAGCGAAAGAAGAAGGGATCACTGTCAATGTAATTGGTGTCGTTGAAGATGATCGAATTAGTGACCAAGGAATTGAAGAAATTCAAGCAATAGCAATGTCTGGTGGTGGGATAAGCCAAATAGTATACACTCAGCAACTAGCAAAAACTGTACAAATGGTTACTAGAAAAGCAATGACACAAACAATTCATGGGGTAGTTAATAGAGAGTTAACTCAAATACTAGGAAAAGATCAGGATATAGAAGATTTGCCACCTGAAAAACGTGGTCAAGTAATGGAAGTTGTCGATGAACTTGGGGAAACGATGGAGTTGGAACTTTTAATATTAGTAGATACAAGTGCTAGTATGAAAAATAAGTTGGCGATGGTCCAAGAAGCCTTGACCGACTTATCGATAAGTTTAAACTCTAGACAAGGCTCTAATAAATTTGCATTATATTCATTTCCGGGGAAACGAAAAGAAGTTGATAAGTTGTTAAGCTGGACGCCAAAAATTGAGTCGTTAACAGGTGTGTTTCATAAATTAGCTTCAGGAGGGATCACACCTACAGGACCAGCACTACAGGAAGCAATCGCAATGTTCCCACGTAAGAGCAAAAGGAGTCTGTTAGCCGATGAGTATCAAGAAGAGTCAAGTATGTAACTTACCTCCTGAGACGAAACTGATTGGCAAATGGCATAAACGACCTTATAAAATAATAAAAGAGTTAGGTAACGGCGCTACAGGGACTGTTTATTTAGCACATTCACCTGAGGGTTTAGTAGCTTTAAAGATGGGGTTAAATAGTATGGCAATTACCTCAGAGGTAAACGTCCTAAAGCATTTTTCCAAGGTCCAAGGACAAGTTCTTGGACCTTCTTTAATCGATGTAGACGACTGGATAACGCCTGAAGGAAATATTCCTTTTTATGCTATGGAATATTTAAAGGGGCAAGATTTATTTACATTTATACGCGGCAAGGGTAGCGAATGGATTGGTATATTTATGGTGCAGTTATTAGGTGACTTAGATCGGCTACACCAAGCTGGTTGGGTTTTTGGAGATTTAAAGCCTGATAACTTAATGATTGTTGGCCCTCCGCCAAGAGTCCGTTGGTTAGATGTAGGTGGAACAACGTTACTAGGGAGATCTATTAAAGAATACACAGAATTCTATGACCGTGGCTACTGGGGGCTAGGAACGAGAGTAGCAGAACCATCCTATGATCTTTTTGCTGTTGCAATGATTATTATCAATACGTGTTATCAAAACCGCTTTGAGAAAAACGGTGAAGGCATTAAACAATTGAAGGAAAAAATTCAAAAACAGCCAGTTTTGAAACAATATGAAGCTGTTTTATTAAATGCTCTTCAAGGAAAATATCAAAATGCACAGCTAATGAAGAAAGACGTGATTAATTCTATTAATCGATCAAAGCATTCAATTCCACCAGCTAACAAAACGCAAGCGAGCATAAAAAAGCCAAATAAAAAACTAGTTCATAAAAAGAAAGAGAAATCTTCAGGAATTCTTGAAACATTCTTGTTTGCCTCTTTCCTTCTTTTAGCATATATCCTATACTTATTTGGACAAATGATGTGAATGCACAATTATGAATTGTCAATTGTGAATTATGAATTATAAGATTAGCAAAGCTTCGAAGTGCTACTAACACCAATTCACAATTCATAATTCAACATTCATAATTGCTCTTAAGGGGGTGCTATAGTGGGGAAAGCAGACCAAATGATGGACATTTGTTTACTTGCTGGAGAGATTATGCTTACATATGGTGCTGAAACCTATCGGGTTGAGGAGACCTTAGAAAGAATGGCAAAGGCAGCGGACTTAAAGAATGTTCATAGTTTTGTAACAACGACTGGAATTTTTATTTCGTTTGAAGAAGAGGACCGTGGAGATATCATGCAAATGATTCGTATTGATGATCGGTACTATGATCTCAATAAAGTAACACTAGTTAACCAAGTATCCCGTGAGTTCGTTATTGGCTCTATCACTGCTGATGAGGCCTATCACCAGTTGAGAAGAATTGCTTTATCGCCAATGAATTACCCTATTTGGTTAATACACTTAGCCTCAGGAATTGCAGGTGGTGGCTTCTCTTATTTATTTGGTGGTGGCGTGAAAGATACATTACCTGCGTTTCTTGCTGGTGTTACAGCTAGTATCTTATTAATAGAAGTTGAACGATATTTACGAGTAAAGTTTTTTGCGGAATTTATTGCGGCTTTTACTGGTGGGGCAGTAGCTATTGCCCTTGTTTATTTTGGGATCGGTACAAACTTAAATCAGATCATCATTGGGACATTAATGCCATTAGTTCCAGGTGTACCCTTAACAAATGCTGTTAGAGATCTAATGAGCGGCGACCTTCTTGCAGGTGTTAGCCGAGGGGCAGAGGCAACGATCACATCTCTTTCCATTGCAACAGGAATTGCTCTAGCAATTTCGTTATTCTTATAGCTAGAGGTGAATGATTATGATTATAGAACTTGTTGTTTGTTTTTTTGCTACTGTTTCGTTTGGTATTATTTTCGGAGTTCCAAGAAATGCTCTTTTCCTGGGTGGTGGAATAGGAGTTCTGGCTTGGACTATCTTTCGCTTATTGTCGGATTACGGAGTAACTGCGATATTTGCTACGAGTATCGCATCCATCACAGCGGCAACTTTAGCCCACTTTTTAGCACGAAAATTTCGAATACCAGCTACTGCTTTTACCATACCAGGAATTATTCCTCTAGTACCAGGCAGTAAAGCCTATTATACAATGTTAGCTTTTGTTGATGGAGATTACCTTGGTGGACTTGAACTTGGGATTGAGACAATGTTACATGCTGGGGGAATAGCTGCGGGAATTGTCTTTGCGATTGCGATATTTTCATTTGGGAAGGGGATTGGACACCGCTATGAGGCAGGTCGTTAACTCATTTATTAATAAACACTCCCTTTTATCGGAAGGCGCAACTGTTGTAGTAGGAGTCTCAGGTGGGCCAGATTCGTTGGCGCTTTTGCATTATTTACATAAGGAATTGAAGCAATTGCATATAACTATTATCGCAGCCCATGTAGATCACATGTTGAGAGAAGAATCGGCGGATGAATACCGTTTTGTAGAAAGCTATTGCTTAGAAGAAGGAATTACGTTTGAAGGTACTAAGGCTAACGTGAAACAATATCAAGAAACGCATAAAGTAAGTGTTCAAGTTGCCGCAAGGGAATGTCGCTATCAATTCTTTGAACTTGTAATGCAAAATTATAAAGGCCATTTTTTGGCGTTGGCCCACCATGGTGACGATCAAATAGAGACAATGATTATGCGGCAGGTGAGAGGTGCACATGGATATGGACTAGCTGGTATTCCTGTTAAGAGACCGTTCAGTTGTGGAGTACTTATTCGCCCC
The DNA here is from genome assembly GCF_004116265.1 of Anaerobacillus alkaliphilus. Lineage (NCBI taxonomy): Bacteria > Bacillati > Bacillota > Bacilli > Caryophanales > Bacillaceae > Anaerobacillus > Anaerobacillus alkaliphilus. The sequence continues at coordinate 41,719 of NZ_QOUX01000036.1, forward strand.
TTTCTTTGTCTGTCAAAGGAAGACATACTAACTTATTGTAAGGACGAAGATCTTCAGCCGAAAATTGATCTTAGTAATTTCACTTCAAAATACATGCGCAATCGAATTAGAAATGAAGTGTTACCGATTTTAAAGAGAGAAAACCCAGCTGTTCATCTAAAATTTCAACAACAAAGTGAACTCTTGACCGAAGATGAGCAACTTCTAGAGCAATTGGCTAGAGAAAAATTAGAAGATGTTATCCTAAAAAAGGAACCTAAAAAAATCGTCCTTGCGATATCAACGCTAATAAGTTGTCCAATCTCTTTACAAAGAAGAGGCTTTCAACTAATATTAAACTATCTTTACGAACAAAACATACCAGAAATTACCACTATACATATGAATGATTTTCTGCAGTTCCTTAATAACCGTCATCCATCAGGCTCTCTAGATTTTCCAAACGGTTTATCCATCACAAAATCCTATGACAAATGTTTTCTAGAATTTGAAAAACAAAAGGGTGTTTCTTTTTATGAAGACCAATTATTGATACCAGGGATTGTTACTCTTAAAAAGGGTAAGATAATTGGAGAAGTAATTGAGGCAAACCAGAAAGCACCAATAACCCGAAACACCATGGTTTGTGATAAGGAGAAATTAAAACTACCTTTAATAATAAGAAATCGCCAAAAGGGAGACTCGATGTTCATCAATGGTATGCGAGGAACAAAAAAGTTAAAGGCGCTATTTATTGATGAGAAAGTACCTCGTGATGAGAGAGAGAGCTGGCCGATTGTAGTTAATGGAGATGGAGAAATACTTTGGGTTCCTAAATTGAGAAAAGCGAACTTTGCTGATCCTACAAGTGGAACAAAGGAGTTTGTAAAGTTAACCTTTGAAGAGTTTTAGTAAAAGTACATATTTTTTTGAGGATTAAAGCATGATTATTCATTTTAGTTATACATTATTTTAGGGGGTTATTTTCAAGTCATGATGAGAGATGAAATTAAAGAGGTATTATTATCAGAAGAGGAAATTCAAACAAAAATAAAGGAACTAGGTGCATCTCTATCTGAAGAATATCAGGATCGTTTTCCTCTTGTAGTAGGTGTGCTAAAAGGCGCAATGCCATTTATGAGTGACCTGATTAAACGAATGGATGTTCATTTAGAGGTAGACTTCATGGATGTCTCTAGCTATGGAAATGAAATGGTTTCTTCAGGAGAAGTGAAAATCATTAAGGATTTAAATACTTCTGTAGAAGGAAGAGATGTATTAATCATCGAGGACATTATTGATAGTGGGCTAACCTTAAATTACTTAGTTGATTTATTTCATTATAGAAAAGCTAAGTCGGTTAAGATTGTCACGCTATTGGATAAGCCTGAAGGAAGAAAAGTTGATCTGAAGCCTGATTTGGCAGGTTTCAAAGTGCCTGATGAGTTTGTGGTAGGGTATGGTTTAGACTACGCAGAGCGTTATCGTAACCTTCCTTATATCGGAATTTTAAAGCCCGAGATTTATCAGGGGTAATTAATTGTGATTAAGAATAGTTTTATGCTAATATTTAATGAAGCTTTATGTGCTAGTGGGAGGAGGTAAAGGATGAATCGAATTTTTCGAAATACAGTCTTTTATTTATTAATCTTTTTAGTAATTGTTGGTATTGTAAGTTTCTTTAACGGGCCACCAGCAGATACTCGGGATATGACGTACGGTGAATTTCACACTCACTTAGTAAGAGGTGAAGTGGGTGAAAGTTCTATTCAGCCAGTCAGGGATGTGTACGTAATCCGTGGAGAACTAAAAACAGCAGGTGCAGAGGCTTTTGTAGTTAATGTACCTAGATCAGATATCGCTCTTGATGCTATCTTAGATGCTGCTGAAAGAGGCGACACTGAATTAACAGTATTACCAGCTGAACAAACAAGTGGTTGGGTAACTTTCTTTACATCAATTATTCCATTTGTGATTATCTTTATTTTATTCTTTTTCCTTTTAAGCCAAGCTCAGGGTGGCGGAAGCCGAGTCATGAACTTTGGTAAGAGTAAAGCTAAGCTTTACGATGATAAAAAGAAAGCCAAGTTTAAAGATGTAGCAGGTGCAGATGAGGAAAAGCAAGAACTCGTAGAAGTTGTTGAATTCTTAAAAGATCCACGTAGGTTTTCTGCGATTGGAGCACGTATTCCTAAAGGGGTATTACTAGTAGGACCTCCTGGTACTGGTAAAACATTACTAGCTCGAGCAGTTGCTGGAGAAGCCGGAGTTCCATTTTTCTCAATCAGTGGTTCAGACTTCGTTGAGATGTTCGTTGGGGTCGGTGCTTCGCGTGTTCGTGATTTATTTGAGAATGCTAAGAAAAATGCACCTTGTATCATTTTCATAGATGAAATTGATGCTGTAGGACGACAACGTGGTGCTGGTTTAGGTGGAGGACACGATGAGCGTGAACAAACATTAAACCAATTACTTGTTGAGATGGATGGATTTGGCGTTAACGAAGGAATTATTATTATCGCCGCAACAAACCGCGCGGATATTTTAGACCCTGCATTGCTTCGTCCAGGACGTTTTGACCGTCAAATTTTAGTTGGACGCCCAGATGTCAAAGGTCGTGAAGCGGTTCTTGAAGTACATGCTCGCAATAAGCCTTTAGGCGAAGATGTAAATTTAAAAACGATTGCTACTCGTACACCTGGATTTTCGGGTGCCGACTTAGAGAATTTATTGAACGAAGCTGCTTTAGTTGCTGCTCGTACTGATAAGAAGATCATTGATATGAACGATATTGAAGAGGCAATTGACCGTGTTATTGCTGGACCTGCTAAGAAGAGCAGAGTTATTTCTGAAAAAGAGAAAAATATTGTTGCTTATCATGAAGCCGGTCATACAGTCGTTGGAGTTAGACTAGAAAGTGCTGATATGGTCCATAAAGTAACCATTGTCCCACGTGGTCAAGCTGGTGGTTATGCAGTAATGCTTCCAAAAGAAGATCGTTACTTTATGACGAAACCAGAGCTGTTAGATAAGATTGTCGGCTTACTTGGTGGTCGAGTTGCCGAAGAAATTATTTTTGGTGAAGTAAGTACAGGTGCCCATAACGACTTCCAACGTGCAACAGGAATTGCTCGTAAAATGGTCACGGAGTACGGAATGAGTGATAAGCTTGGCCCAATGCAATTTGGTACAGGTCAAGGTGGCAATGTATTCCTTGGGCGTGATATTAATAATGAGCAAAACTATAGTGATGCAATTGCATATGAAATTGACCAAGAAATGCAACGCATTATTAAAGAGAGCTATGAGCGTTGTCGAACCATCTTACTTGATAACAAAGATAAGCTTGAATTGATTGCAAAAACGCTTCTTGAAATAGAGACATTAGATGCTGAGCAAATTAAATCGTTAATGGCGGATGGTAAGCTTCCAGAAGGGCATCATTCCAATAACGTAAATAAGACAACTGAAGGCGATGTTAAAGTGAATATTAATACAAAGAAAGAAGAAACAAAGCCTACAGATGCTCCAGTTGAAAATGACGAAGAAGCACTTCTTCCTGAAAAGAAGGATGAAACCAAGAACGAAGATAATAAGTAATGTTAAAAGGGTGTCTTTTATAGACACCTTTTTTTACTAGCTCTTTTCGTAAACATTGTGGCTTTTTACGCTAAAATAATCGAAAAAAATACCCTAGATGAAGATATCAGCCAACAAATCAAGTAAGAAAAGAGCAATACTTACTAAATTAGTGATCAATCCTTAGTATTTTGTGTAAAAATCCGGCTTTTGGGATTTTTACGAAAGCAACAAACTTTTCGAAAACAGCACTTTAATAAGTTAAAAATACAAATTTGTTCATTTTTCGCTCATAAGTATTTATACTGAAGAGGGATAAAAATTCAATAACCTAAGTAGGTGACATTAATGATCTTTGTTTTAGATGTAGGAAATACAAACATTGTATTAGGTGTTTATGAAGGAGAAAAACTTAAGTACCATTGGAGAATAGGGACTGACCGAACAAAAACAGAAGACGAGTTTGGCATGATGGTGAAACAACTCTTTTCTTATGAAGGGCTCACCACGAAAGACATAGATGGAATTATTATTTCGTCAGTAGTACCTCCAATTATGTATGCCTTAGAGAAAATGTGTAAGAAATATTTTAATATCACACCAATGGTCATTGGTCCTGGTATTAAAACAGGTTTGAATATTAAATATGATAATCCGAAAGAAGTGGGTGCCGATAGAATTGTCAATGCAGTAGCTGCAATTGATATGTACGGTGGTCCCTTGATTATTGTTGATTTTGGAACTGCAACTACATATTGTTATATCAATGAAGAAAAACAATATATGGGTGGTGCTATTGCTCCAGGGATTGGGATTTCAACAGAAGCTTTATACAATAGAGCATCTAAACTTCCTCGAATAGAAATTGTTAAGCCTAATAACATTATTGGTAAAAATACTGTTAGTGCCATGCAAGCGGGTATTTTATATGGGTATGTTGGACAAGTTGAAGGTATCGTTACTCGTATGAAAGCACAAGCAGTAGGGAATCCTAAGGTGATTGCAACAGGTGGTTTAGCACCTTTAATTGCAAATGAGTCGACGATGATTGATGTTGTAGACCCATTTTTAACACTCAAAGGACTTCAAATGATCTATACAAAAAATCTAGAATAAATTAGTAAAGAGGATGACTCAAGGGAGTCGGTTACTACCAATTTTGGTGGAGTCATTCCGGTGGAGTGATCCTCTTCTATTTGGTAGTATATACTAGAAGGTGGGAATTTTTTATGACAGATTACTTAGTAAAGGCAATAGGATTTGAAGGAAAAGTAAGAGCATACGCAATTAGAACAACAAATATGGTCGGAGAAGCAGTTCGAAGACATGGAACTTGGCCGACTGCATCTGCAGCTTTAGGAAGAGCTATGACTGCTTCTACAATGATGGCTGCTATGTTAAAAGGAGAAGAAAAGATTACAGTAAAAATTGATGGTGGCGGTCCAATCGGAGCAATTATCGTGGATAGTAACGCCAAAGGCGAAACAAGAGGCTATGTTGGAAATCCAAAAGTGCACTTTGAGTTAAATGCTCATGGCAAGCTAGATGTAGCAAGGGCAGTTGGTAGAGATGGATTATTAGCGGTTGTCAAGGATATTGGCATGCGTGATCATTTCACAGGAAGTGTACCACTTGTATCCGGAGAGCTTGGTGAAGACTTTACTTACTATTTTGCCTCATCTGAGCAAACACCAGCATCTGTTGGTGTCGGTGTGCTTGTAAACCCAGATGAAACGATCTTGGCATCTGGTGGATTTATCATTCAATTGATGCCTGGTGCTGATGATGAAACAATTACGTTTATAGAAAATAGGTTAAGTACGATACCCCCAGTGTCAAAGCTAATAGAAGCAGGAATGCCACCTGAGGAATTATTGTATGCCCTTTTAGGCGATGACAATGTAAAAATTTTAGAGAAAATGGATGTTATTTTTAAATGTAATTGTTCACGGGAAAGAATTGCTAATGCACTTATCAGTTTAGGAAAAGAAGAACTTACAGATATGATTGAAACAGAAGCTGGAGCAGAAACAGAATGTCACTTCTGTAACGAAAAATATACGTTTACAAAAGCTGAGCTCGAACAGTTACGAGAAGAAGCTAACTAAGTAAAGAAAGCCTTTATTTATCACTTAAAATGCAACGTTGATAAATAAAGGCTAATTTTTACAAAAAAGAATTGACAGTTGTAACTTGCTCTGATAAATTAATAGTAATTAAACCAATGAATTTACTCGGTATTAAAAATAGAGATCTTATGAGGAGGAGTTATTTATGAAAGTTGCAAACTCAATTACAGAATTAATTGGTCAAACACCTTTAGTGAAATTAAATCGTCTAGTATCTGAGGATCATGCAGACGTATACTTAAAACTTGAATACATGAACCCAGGAAGTAGTGTTAAAGACCGTATAGCTTTAGCGATGATTGAAGCAGCTGAGAAAAACGGAAAATTAACAGCTGATACGACTATTATTGAACCGACGAGTGGTAACACAGGAATTGGGTTAGCAATGGTTGCTGCGGCGAAAGGCTACCGTACAATCCTAGTTATGCCAGAAACAATGAGTTTAGAGCGCCGTAATCTTCTTCGTGCTTATGGAGCAGAATTAGTGTTAACTCCTGGTCCAGAGGGAATGGGTGGAGCAATCCGTAAAGCAACAGAATTAGCAAAAGAAAATGGCTACTTTATGCCACAACAGTTTGAAAATGAAGCGAATCCTGAAGTTCACCGTCTAACTACTGGTAGAGAACTATTAGAGCAAGTTGGTGACCAACTTGATGGTTTTGTCTCAGGTATTGGTACAGGTGGTACAATTACAGGTGCTGGTGGAGTGTTAAAAGAAAAATTCCCGAACTTACACATCGCAGCAGTAGAACCATCGGATTCTCCAGTATTATCTGGTGGAAAGCCAGGACCGCATAAGATCCAAGGGATTGGAGCAGGTTTTGTTCCTGACATCTTAAACACACAAATATATGATGAGGTTATCCAAATCTCTACAGAAGAAGCATTTGAGTATGCTCGTCGTGCTGCAAAAGAAGAAGGTATCTTAGGTGGTATTTCTTCTGGTGCTGCAATTGCTGCCGCTCTAAAACTAGCCCAAAAGCTAGGTAAAGGTAAAAAAGTAGTTGCAATCATTCCTAGTAACGGTGAAAGATATTTAAGTACGGCTTTATATCAATTTGAAGAATAATTAAGAAAGCAGTCCAATTTGAACTGCACCCCAATTGTTAGACACAACTAACGATTGGGGTGCAGTTTTATTTATGACTAAATTTACAAGTGATACGAAATTAATGATCATTGAAGGCTATAACTCGAAAATAACTTCTCAAAAA